>CAZTEE010000001.1:0-32990 GCA_964611775.1 uncultured Phycisphaeraceae bacterium
CACAACCTCAATCCCCCGTGGGACGGACCTCCGCATTCCGTGGGGCGGGCCTCCGTGCCCGCACGGGTCGTTTCTGGATCTGTTTATTATTGGTAGGGACGCTGTTCCCGACCAGGCGGAGACGCCTGACCCGCGTCTGATTTCAAGTCCGCCACTGGGTGTGTGAGCATTCGAGAATCCGCGTGCAGCCGCGATGTATAATGCTCGACGTGCTCGCCGATTCCTTTGAAACAGCCCGCGTGATCTTCGATCGCGGCGGGTGGGTGATGTGGCCGTTGCTCGCGCTGAGTATGGTCGCGGTCGCTCTCAGCGCCGAGCGCCTCATTTTCTGGGGTTTGACGCACCGCCCCGGACGTGGGCGATGGCTAGCTCGGCTGGCGGATCGGCTCCGCGCTGGCGACGACAAGGGCGCACGGGCCGTGCTCGGCTCGGACGGGTCTGTATACGGACGCGTCGCCGCCAGGCTGCTCTCAACCCCAGCCTCCGAAGAGGCCATCATCGAGATCATCGAAGCAGAGCGGCCCGGGTTCGAACGATTCTCCATCGCACTTTCAACGATCATCACCGCGGCGCCCCTCGTCGGCATACTCGGAACCGTGCTAGGTATCATCGAAAGTTTCGAACTCCTCGGCGGGGCGACCGGGTCGCCCGTGTCGGACCCCGCCCAGGTCGCCGCGGGCATCGCCAAGGCACTCATCACCACCGCGTTCGGGCTGGTCATCTCCGCGTTCACTCTCTTCCCTCACGCCATGGCCCGGGCGAGCGCATCAAGGTGCGTGGGCAGGCTCGAATCGCTAGGCGCCGCGGCGATCCAGGGGCGAGCAGCCTCGCACGGCCCGCGAAAAGATTAAATCTTCAACCGCCGCGCCCGGTTTGCGCGTCGCTCCGAAGCCCGAGGATGAAATCCCTGGGCACGATGCGCTATTAACAATGAAATAGTGACGTCGAGGCTCGGGGAGCATTCACGCCGCGGAGCGTACGGGCGAGACGCCCGTGCCACCGTTTGCGCCCGTGCCACTGTTTCCGACCCCCTCTCCCGCTGGGCGAGGGACGGGTAAAGGGACGAAACAGTGCTGGGCACAAATCATGATCAACAAACACGGTTCTGAGAGCAGAGCGATCCCGCGCTGATATTATAAATATTGAATCACCGCGCCGAGGACGAAGCCGCCTCGTGCTCCTGGAGGATCTCGTAGGCCTCTCCCGCGGTGCTCGCCGCGTAGATGCGCTCGCGGAACTCCTCGTTCATGATCATCCGGCTGATCCGCGCGAGCGCCTGGATGTGGTCGTTGGTCCGATCGACCGGGCTTGCGAGCAGCACGACGAGGCGCACGGGCTTGCCGTCGATCGAGCCGAAGTCGATGGGTTCTGTGGGGCGTCCGATCGCCATCGCGAGTTCGCGTACGGCGTCGGACTTCCCGTGCGGGATCGCCAGACCGTGCCCGATGCCCGTGGTTCGCGCCTGCTCGCGGGACCATACGGCGTCCTTGAGAGCGGCGGGGTCAGCGACCTTACCGGCGGCGTCGAGCGTGTCGACGAGTTCCTCGATGACGCCCTTCTTGTCGGCGGCGGCGAGGGGCGCCTTGATGCAATCCGGCGTGATTAGTTCGAGCAAATTCATCTCGCGCCCAAGCCTCGCGCTCTCGTTGGTCAGCGGGCCGGGGATCGACTCCTCCGGACGATCGGTCCGCCGCTGAACCGGGCATCCTACCCGTTACGGCCCGCCCGGGGAAGCGCGAGCGCCGGGATCAGCGGCTTAGCGCTGCGAATCCGCCGTCGCGCCACGCGCACGCCGGCGCTCCCGGGCCGCCCTCGGGCCACCGCGTCTCCGACCTCAACGCCCGGCGGTTGTGCCAGCGCTCGAGCCACTTGACCTGATCTTCGTTCTCGCGTCGATCCACGCTGCACGTCGTGTACAGGATCGCCGCCCCGTTCGCGAGCAGGCGGATCGAATCCGCCATGATCTGCCGTTGAACATCCACGAGCGAGCCGACGCTCGAGTCCGACCATCGCCGAGTCGCTTCCACACGCCGGGCGAGCACGCCCGAGTTCGAGCAAGGCACGTCCAGAAGCACGAGATCCGCCACGCCGACGTGATCGATAAGTCTGCCCGGTTCGATGACCTCCGTGCTGCGATCGCCGCGGAACACTCGCGCGAGTTCGGCCCGGCGTGCGTCATTCGTGTCCGTGGCGATCACCCGCGCGTCCGGGAACAACGCCCGGAGTTGTCGCGTCTTCGTTCCCCGCCCGGCGCAGACATCGACAATGACCCGAGGGGAAAGGCCGACCGCGAGCAGCGTCGCCGCGCTCGAAGTCGGATCTTGCGCCCAGATGTCGCGCCGATCTACGAGCAGATCGGTCAGCGACGCAGCCGACCCTGTGAACAAATGATGCCCGGGCAGAGAATGCGCCACGAGGTGCTGTTCGGGCAGCGGCTCGCGAGCGAAAGCGGTGTTGAGGACTACAGGCGCACGGGCGACGCCGTGATGCGCGAACCGCCGGACGTCGTCGATTGAACGATATTTCATCAGTTCGCGCAGAAGCCCGGCCGGGCGACCCGTCGCGACTGCGAGCCGATCGAGGGAGTCCTCGGGGAGGATCGGCTCTGCGAGCGGGCGGGCGCCGCCGTCGGATAGGGGGAGTTCGTCGCGGAGGTTGTCCCAGCGATCTTTGCGGGCCGGGGCGTCCGCGTCCTGCACGACCAGGGACGCGAACCGCCGCAGGACCGCGTTGACCAGTCCGGCGCTCTTGGCGCCGAGCCGCGACCGTGTCCACCCGACGGTCTCATCGACGACGGCGTGGGCGGGCAGGCGGTCGAAGAAGAGCAGTTGGGCGCCGCCCGCGAGCAGCGCCGCCCGGACCACAGGGGCGTGATCTCCGAACGGTCGGGTCATGAGCACGCCGAGGATGTGCTCGATCGTGCCCCAACGTCGAACCGCCTGATCCACGATCGCGTGCGCGAGGGCGGCGTCGCGCAGCGACAGCCCCGCATCATCGAGAGGTTCGGGATGCAGATCCGGGTCACGCCGGGCGTGCCGGGTCAGCAGAGTCATGGCGCGAACGCGGGCGGATCGAATGTCGGCGTCGTGTGATAGGTCAGGCACGCCGCGAGTGTACGCTCGAAAGGTCAGCGCCGAGTCACGCCGCGCGCCGCAGCGGCACGGGCACCCCACCCCTGCGCCAATAGAACATCTGGCGTGATCCCGTTCACGGGATAGCCCGGTGGCGTGACGTGCCACCGAGTTCGGTCCGCCGAACTCGGTGCAGAACACCTGACGCGCGGGATCGAAGGCACATCGTCAGCGCTGGGCACCGACTTCGCCGCCGAGCCGTCGAAGTCGGTGGCACGGCTCGCACGGAACATGATGGCACAAGTTGATCCGGCCGGGAGCACTGGTGGCACGGGCGTCTCGCCCGTGCGTGCTGCTGGTTTGTGACATCAGGAGCGGGTGCGGGCTGTGGGATGGTAGGTTGCGGTGTTTTGTGTGCTGTTGGCGCACGGCTCTGGAGAGCCGTGCCACCCTGGGAGCCGTGCCATCCCGAGCCGGGCCGTCCTCGGCCCGGTCGTTGCTCGCCAAACTCACAAGCAAGGTTCACGCACGGGCGGCTCGTCCGCGCCACTATTGGCTGAATGCAGATCAGTCGTGGCGCAGCGCGACGATCGGGTCCTGCTTCGCCGCGACCATCGCGGGATAGATGCCGAAGATCAGACCCGTCGCGGTGGCGATCGAGAACGACAGCAGGATCGACCACATCGTGACCGCGGTGGGCAGGTCGAGAGTGGAGTTGAAGAACGACCCGAGGACGGGCATCCTGGGCAACGCGGGCACAACGATCTCGACCGCTAGCGACAGCCCGACCCCGAGCGCCACTCCGATCAGCCCGCCGATGACCGACAGCACGCCCGTCTCGACGAGGAACTGGCTGACGATGTGCTTGCGTGTAGCGCCGATCGCCCGGCGGATGCCGATCTCGCGTGTGCGTTCGGTAACGGACGCGAGCATGATGTTCATGATCCCGATCCCGCCGACGAGCAGCGAGATGCCCGCGACGGCGCCGAGCACCAGGTTCCACGTCATCGCGCTCTTCTTCGCGTTTTCGAGAAGTTCGTACGGGACGATGACGGAAATATCGTCCATGTTCTGCCGCCGGCTCTCGATCAGGCGGACCAGGCGAGCCGCGTCCGAAGGCACGCGATCGCGCGTCGGCGATTCGACGTAGATCTCGTGGACCTGAACTTCGGTGATTTCGCGCGAGCCGGAGTCCCCGCGGATGACGAGGTCGCCGAAGACCATGCGGGACGTTGTGAACGGGATGTGAACGTCAAAGTTAAGATCACGTCCCACGAGCGCACCGCCGGCCCCGCCGCTGAGGCCCACCGGCGCGAGCACTCCGATCACACGGACGACCTTGTCATCGATGCGGAACGTCGAGCCGAGCGGGTCTTCGAATGGGAACAGAGCGCGTGAGATCTCGACGCCGATCACCGCGACCATCGCATTGGTGTCGAGATCTTCCTGTGTGATGTACCGCCCGCGCTGGAGCCTCAGCCCCGCGAGCGCCGGTAGGTTCGGCGTCACTCCGAACGCCTGGCTCGTCCGCCGGCGATCCTCCCGGAGCACCTGGCTCCCGACCGCCTTGAGCGGGACGACGATGCAGCCCGTCGGCTCGAAGTTCGATCGGACCACGTCGAGATCCTCGCGCGTCAGCCCGTACTTGCTCGCCCAGGACTGCTGACGCCCGCCGCCCGCGGTCTGGGTCTGCGGCGGCTTCTGCGAGCGGACGATCACATTTCTCGCCCCGAGCCGTTCCAGTTGTTCGAGCGCCTGCTGTTTGGACCCCTCGCCGATCGACACCATCGTGATGACCGCAGTCACACCCAGGATGATGCCCAGCGCCGTCAGGATCGACCGCAGCAGGTGGAGCCGGAGGTTGCGCAGGCCGAGCTGGATGATCTCAAATATGAACATGGTCGGCTCAACTGTAGCGCCGGCGCGTCCCGTGGTTGCATCGCCCGGCCGGTTTGGACGGATCGGCCCGTGTAGCATGGCCGCATGGACCGCCCGGTCGAAGTGCGGATAGTGCGTGAAGCCGACGCGCCGACAGCGTGGGACTTCGATATCCGTCTCGGCGACCAGACGAGCGGGCGGATCGTTAGGCTTCGGCTGGCGTGGGCCGACTATGAGCACTGGTCGGGCGGTCGGCTCGCGCCCGAAGAGGTCGCAGCAGCGGTGATGCGCTGCGCCGTCGAGGCGGTCGGCGAAGACGCGATCCCCGAACGCGAAGACGCGGCGACATTCCGCCGGACCTCGCCGGGCTTTGATGAACGCCTGACCGAACATCTCCCCAGGTGAGCCTGGGTAGGCCGATCGCCGCTGACCACGCCGACGCCGACGGCTTCAGCCCGCGATCTCGCCGTCCTCGGACTCGACACGCCCGCTGACCGCCGAGACGCTCAGGCGCTCAGTCATTGATTCGAGCGAGAACGGCCAGCGGTGCTCGCTCTGAAGCGATCGGCGCCGGAATGACTGCACCTGCTGCACGATCTGCTGGAACGTCTCGTACGGCAGCGGTGTAATATTGTGAATCTCCGCCACGGCCAGCGACAGCGTCGAAGGCGTCGGGACGATCACAAGCCGATCCGCCATCGGCAGTTCTTCGGTCGCGATCGTTGGATCCAGCCCCGCCGACGCGTCCATGATCCCGTCGCGCACACGCTGGAGATCCTCTTCGGACAGATTCGTCTGCTGGCCGAAGACGGTCCGGCTTACCGCGACCTCGGGGTAGATCAGGCTTACACGGTACGGAACCGTCGCGTCCTGAAACCCTTTCTCTACGACGGCGCCGCGTAACTCGTCGATCCGCGTGACCAGCCTTTCGTACTCGTGCAGGCGTTTTAGATCGTTGACGATCAGCGCGCGGACCTCGTCGACGGAATCCGGCGGGGACTCCGGCCGAACCTCGTTGATCCGGAAAAAGCACAGCGTCCCTCCGTCGGCCAGCAGCGGGTCGGGGAACGATACACCGGCCTGGACACCCATCGCGCCCGCCCCGCCGAGCCGTTCCAAAGAGAACACCAGATCCGCGAACGTGACCGGCACTCGCCCGACCGCGATCCGCGCCTGCCCGATCACCGGGAGCGCGGCGACGTCGCTGCGCGTCAGCCAGAACGGGTCGCGCAGCACGTCGGGGCGCGGCAAGGGGACGCCCGTGCGCTCGAGCACGTCGCGCTCGATCTTCAGCGCCAGCGATTCGAACGATTCACGCCGGACTCCCCAGTCCGGGGGCAGGATGTACCGGCCCTGGGCGTCGGTGTTGAGCGTCGCCGTCGCCTGGAGGATCGCGCCTTTATAAGACTCGCGCACCCGGGCCGCGACGCGGTCGACCTCGCGGTTGCGCAGCTCGCGTTCGACCGAAGGTTTGGCAAGCGCGAAACTCTCCCCGTAGCGGTCCTTGTTGTTCTGCCAGTGGACGTTGACCTCGATCGGGTCGAGCGTGACCGCGCGTTCGATGTCGCTGCGCGTGACAAGCATCCACTCGAGCCGGACCGCCGGCTCGCGGAGATAGCCGAACCCGTGCTCGCCGTCGCCGCGGCGGGTGTTCTTATATTTTTCGAACGTCGCGATGATCTCATCCTCGGCCGGTTCGGGCGTGCTCTCGTTGATGAGCGCCGCGGCGTTGATCGGCGCGTAGCGCACGCCGACGGATTCCTGAAGGTCGCGCGCCGCGATCGACAGTTCCGGCGCCGAGAGAGTCAACGCGCCGAGGTAGACCGACTGCATCCTGAACACCCCGCGAATGCGCGAGACGATCCCGTCGACGGACTCCGGCGTCTGACCGGCGTTGATCGCGTTGGTCCGCGCCTGCTCGAGCGAGGCGCGGATGAACTGCGTCGCGACGTCCTGCTGCGACAGCATCGACGCCACGTCCCGCCCGAAGATCTGCCTCAGCTCGACGATCGCGAACTCGGCGGCCAAAGAATCGAGCGCGTTGCGCCCGTCCTCCGGCCCGCCCACGAACCCGGCTGCGTCGGCTTCACGTTTGAGCAGCGTCCAGTGCAGCGGGGACTCGATCCCGAGGTACTGCTGCCGCATCGCCGGGTACAGCGAGTCCATGAACTGGAGCTCCTGCCCGGCGCGGATCAGGTCGCCCTCGGTGATCCGCCCGCCGGCGTAGTTGAACGCCGTGCGCTCGCGCGGATCGCCGATGAGCTGGCTCACGCCCTGCGGCAGGAGGAAGACCACCATCAGGAAGGCGAAGCCGATCACGAGAATGATCTTGTTATATTTACGAAAGAACTTGAGCATGTCCGACCCTCGCGTGTGGCGTCCGGGCCGCGGCCGGGCCGCCGCCCGACGGGATCAGCGGTAGAACTCGATGACCAGATTCATGTTGATGTCGAACGGGACCGCGTCGGCGCTCGGCTCGGCGATCATCCGCGCCTTGAGTTCCGACGGGTTCACGTCCAGCCAGTCCGGCGTGATGTGCCCCGCCATCGACTCCATCATGTCGCGAACCACCGCGTGCAAGCCCGGCTTGAGCGTGATCTCATCGCCGGGACGGAGAGTGCAACTCGGCCTGTCGGTTTTGCGACCGTTCAACAGAACATGCCCGTGAGCCACGAACTGCCGCGCCTGCCAGATCGTCCGCGCAAAGCCCGCCCGGCGGACGGCGTTGTCCAGACGGGATTCGAGCAGCTGGAGCAGCACCTCGCCGGTGTTGCCCTTGCTTCGCTGCGCCTCGGCCATCGTCTTGCGGAACTGCTTCTCGAGCAGGTTGTAGTGGTAACGGAGCTTCTGCTTCTCGACGAGGCGCACGCCGTACTCACGCAAGCGCCGGCCGCGGTATCCGTGCATCCCGGGCGGCGACAACTGACGCCGGGCCGTGTGCTTGGGGATATCCGCGATCGGGACTCCGACGCGACGCGACAGTTTGACCTTGGGGCCGAGATAACGTGCCATCCGCGATTCTCCGTCCTGCCGGTCCGTGCGCCATCGCGCCCGCCGGGGTGCTCGGGGTGTATCTGAGCGATCGGCGGGGTTGCCCGCGACTGCGGCCCGCTTGCCTTGCCGATCCGGTCCGATCCGTTGTCAGCCCCGTATTGAACCGCCTCACACCGGAATCGTCAAATCGGGTCGGAATCGGCGCCCACGCGTTGCTCCGGCCCGCTACGTCGGCTAGCGTTCGTGAGTCGGGAGGTCATCGAGAGTCGTCTGGGGCTGCGGGTGCATGAAGATTTGACGAAGATTCACTCGCTCCCGGTGCTCTCCGGGCGGGACCGCCGCCCTCCTTGTCGCGCGCCCGCCCAGCAGATCGACCGCGGCTTCGATCCGGCCTCAGACCGAAAGGAAAAGTGCGGCGTCTTCGGCGTCTGGGGCGATCCCGCCGGCGTCCGACTCGCCTATATCGCCCTCTACGCCCAGCAGCACCGCGGGCAGGAGTCCGCCGGCATCGCGGTCTCCGACGGCGAGTCGATCGTCGGCCACTGCGGGATGGGCCTCGTACCCGAGGTCTTCACCGAGCGCGCGCTCTGGGAACTCGAGCACCCACCCGAACGACGCCGCGCCGCAGCCAACAGCGAGGAGCGATCAACCGTCCTCGGCGCCATCGGGCATAACCGATACTCCACCACCGGCGCCAGCGTCATGACCAACTGCCAGCCGATCATCGAATCTTACATCGGCGGGCAGGTCGCTGTCGGGCACAACGGCAACCTTATAAACGCCGGCGCCGTCCGCGACCGCTTCGAGGAAGACGGGCACATCTTCCACACCACCAGCGACACCGAGGTCATCGTCCACCTCCTCGCCTCCCCCGAACAGCAGCGGACCCGCGACCCACTCGCCGCGACTCTCCGCCGGCTTCAGGGCGCGTTCAGCCTCGTCTTCCTCTTCCCGGACCGCGTCGAAGCCGCCCGAGACCCGTGGGGCTGGCGCCCGCTCTCTCTCGGATGGACCAAATCCGGTCGGCCCGTCGTCGCTAGCGAGACCGTCGCGTTCGACGCGATCGGCGCCGCCTTCGACCGCGAGATCGAGCCGGGCGAGATCGTGACCCTCACGGACGCCGGCGTGACCAGCCGCCGATTCTCAGAACCAGCCGAGCGATTGGCGCACTGCGTCTTCGAGCATGTTTACTTCGCCAACCCCGCCAGCCGCCTGTTCGGCCAGACCGTGCAGATCGTGCGCGAGAAGCTCGGCGAACGGCTCGCCGCCGAGGCCCCCGTAGACGCGGACTTCGTGATGCCGATGCCCGATTCCGGCCGCAGCGCCGCCAACGGCTTCGCACGCGCATCGGGCGTCCCCTACCGCGAGGGCATCGTCCCCAACCGCTACGTCGGGCGTACTTTCATCAAGCCGACGCAGGGCGAACGCGACGCCGCCGTCCGACTCAAACTTAATATCATCGAGGAGATCGTCCGCGGCCGGCGCCTGATCATCGTCGACGATTCGATCGTCCGCGGCACCACCACCCGCACCAAGATGCAGCAACTCCGCGACGCCGGCGCCAGCGAGATCCACCTCCGCATCTCCTGCCCGCCGATCGCTCACCCCTGCTACTTCGGCGTGGACTTCGCCGAGCGCGACCAACTCATCGCCCACAACCGCACCGTCGAAGAAATCCGCGAGTTCCTCGGCGTCGACTCTCTCTACTTCCTCTCGCTCGACGGCCTGCTCGCGTGCGCCGCCACCGACCGCACGCCCCCCGGCCAGTTCTGCACCGCCTGCTATTCCGGAAACTACCCGATCGATATCGAACACCCGCAGACAAAGGGCATCATCGAACGCAGGCAGATGAAGATGTTCTCGCCGGACGCGCCCGACGCGTGACCGTTATATTTCAGACTAATTGTTTATAGCGCCGCCCGGCCCATCGGCATCGTGAAGCGGTCGCGCGTCCGGCAGTATTCCAGCCCCGCCAGTCGCCCGATCGCCCCCAGCGAGTCCGCGTCTATGTGCAGACGATCGTTTATAAGATCGTCTCGGATGTACACGTGCAGAACCCGGCCCAGCACCACGTTCCCGCCGCCCGGCGCGCCCGGATTCAGCCGGATAACCTCCGAAGTCTCACACTCGAACGCGACCGGGCTTTCCGCGACCCGAGGCGGCGCGACCCGCACGCTCGGCGTCGGCGTCAGACCCACAAGATCGAACTCGCTCTCGCCGAACTCCAGCGGCTCGGCGGCGCCCGCGACCTTGCCCGCGTATCCCTCCGTCGCAACATTAACAACAAACTGTCCCACACCCCCGGGCGCCGGCGCGGCGTTCCGCAGCGTGTCCTTCTCCGTGCCGTCCGGCTTGTTCGACGGGCAGAACAGCAGAGTCAACGGGTCGCTGCCCACACCCGTAAAAAACGAGAACGGCGCCAGATTCGTCCGTCCGGCGGGAGACACCGTCGAAACAAACGCGATCGGCCTCGGCACGACGCAACCGATCAGAAGTTTGTACCGCTCCGCCGTGCTCAGCGTGCCCGGGTCTATGTCCATGCCGCGAGTGTACGCGAAGCCCCGGCGTCGACGTATCATCGCGGCATGACCACCGCAGCCCGGGCGCCGTTCACATTTGCAGACATCGAATCCGCCGCCGAGCGATTGGCGGGCGTCGCGCATCGCACGCCGGTCATGACCTCGCGGACGTTCGATGATCGCGTCGGCGCAGCGTGCTTCTTCAAGTGCGAGAACTTCCAGCGCGTCGGAGCATTCAAGTTCCGCGGCGCCTACAACGCGCTCTCACGCCTGTCCGACGAGGAAAAGGCGCGCGGCGTGGTCACGTTTTCATCGGGCAATCACGCGCAGGCCGTCGCGCTCGCCGGCAAGTTGCTCGGGATCCGGCGTGTGATCGTCATGCCGCGCTCGGCGCCGAGGGTGAAACTCCAGGCGACCCGCGGTTACGGCGCCGAGGTCGTCGAGCACGACCCGTCCGAAACAACTCGCGAAAAAGTCGCGCAGGAATTCGCCGAGCGTGACGGCCTCGTCGTCATCCCGCCGTTCGATCACCCGCACATCGCCGCCGGGCAGGGGACCGCCGCGATGGAACTTATCGAAGACGCCGGCCCGCTCGACACGCTCGTCGTTTGTGTCGGTGGCGGCGGGCTTATCAGCGGCTCCGCGGTCGCGGCGAAAGCGATGTGCCCGGGTTCCCGGGTGATCGGCGTCGAGCCGGTGGCCGGCGACGACGGTGCGCGATCGTTCCGCGAGAAGCGGCTCGTGACGATCGAACCGCCGGACACGATCGCGGACGGCGCCCGCACACCGAGCCTGGGCCCGCGCGTCACACTGCCGACGATCCTCGCGATGGTCGACGACATGGTGACCGTCCCGGACGCCGCGCTTGTGCACGCTATGCGCTTCCTCTGGGGACGGATGAAGGTGGTCGTAGAGCCGACCGGAGCGCTCGCAACCGCCGCTCTTATGGAAGGGGTTGTCTCAGCCCCCGGCGAACGTGTCGGCGTCATCATCAGCGGCGGGAACGTGGACCTCGGCAACGCGGCGTCGCTGTTTCAAGCCTTTCCGGAATGATATTCCCGGACCGCGCACGCATTAATATTATTGTAGATGCTTTGACAGTGCGATTGTTCAGGCGCCGTGAAAATACCTGCCTCACGTGTTATAACAGGCGATTTAGGCGATGTGGGCGGCGCCGCGTGTGTCGCTTAACTTGTGACCCGTAGTCAAATTCTGTAATATCCAAACCGGTTCGGAGAGAGAATCCATTCACAGCACGAATTCGTGCCCATCGGAGTACGCGATGCGAAACTACCTTTGTGTCATCGGGTCGGCGGCGTTGTCGTCATCCGCGCTCGCCGGGAGCGTCACGACGTTCGACAGCGCCCTCAACGCGGGTGTCGTGATCGGGAGCGGCATCCCGAACACGAACTTCGCCGTCAACACCAACACGACCTACGGCGTGCAGACCGGGATCAAGGCGATCGAGCGCTTTCTCGGCGACCTGCCTAACTCCGGTAACACGTACATCGCGCAGCCGGGCGAGTCGCCGGTCAGCGGCGCCGCGGGCGCGCCCGCCGATCCCGGGCGGGCCACCTGGAACTATCTTTACTCCGTCGATCTCGGCACGAGCGGGCTTACGTTCGCTGATGTCGCCGTCATCGTGACGATCGACTTTGACCCGGCCGTCGGCAACTCGAACGTCTTCGAGTTCGAACTCGTCTCGGCGCTCGGCGGGAGCATCGACGGGCAGACACTCTTCCAGGATTCGCAGAACCTCGGGTTCGGCTTCTGGCAGGCGATCGGCGACCCGAACATCACGCCGTTCGACCCGTTCGCGCCGGGCGAATACACGATGAACATCCGCGTGATCCGCGACTCGGACGAGGCACTTCTCTCGGAAGTGGGCATGACCGTAGTCGTCGTCCCGACGCCGATGGCGGCCGGGTTGGGCCTCGCGGGCCTGGGCATGCTGGTTTCACGCCGCAGGCGGTGACACGAGCATGCGCGTACATTTCTGATACTTATAAAATCCCACCCATTCGGTGGGTTTTTTATTACGCTCCCGCCGTCTCATGCCGGAGTTGCCCGCACGCGGCGGCTATGTCGCGCCCGCGGCTGGCGCGGATGTGGGCCGACACGCCCGCGTCGCGGAGGATCGTCTGGAACTCGCGCACGTCATCATCACGAGGGCGTTCGAACGGCAGGCCCGCGACCTCGTTGTAGCGGATCAGGTTCACGTTGCTGCGCATGGACCGCGCCAGGCGCGCGAGTTCGCGGGCGTGCTCGGGGCGGTCGTTCACGCCTCGCATGAGGGTGTATTCGAGGGTGATCTCGCGTCCGGTCTTCTCGAACCACAGCCGGCACGCGGCGAGCAGGTCCGCGATCGTGGTGAACTCCGACCACGGGATAAGCGATCGGCGGATGTCGTCGGTCGGCGCGTGCAGCGAGAGCGCGAGCGTGACGGGAAGATCAAGGTCGCGCGCCAGGCGTTCGATGTATTTCGGCAGGCCGACGGTCGAGACGGTGATCTTGCGGGCGGAGATGTTCATTCCCCAAGGCGCAGCGATGGTCTCGATCGCGCGCTTTACGTTGTCGAAGTTCGCCAACGGCTCGCCCATGCCCATGAAAACAACGTTGGTTATACGCCCGACGCCCGTCAGGCGAGAAAGGCGCCATACCTGCTCGACGATTCGGCCGGCTGAGAGGTTTCCGTCCAGGCCGCCCAGTCCCGACGCGCAGAATCGGCAACCCACCGGGCATCCGACCTGCGACGAGATGCACGCCGTCCTGCGGGGATCCGCGGGGATCATCACGCACTCGGACTGCCGCGAGGTGTCAGCGGCGGTTTGTTGAATCAGCGATGTTTGCAATATCGGTAATATAAGAGAAGCTTGCCCGTCACTCGATCCCGCAAGCCCGGCTCGAGCTAAGCGAAGGTCAGGATTCGGCTCTTCTGAGTATCGATTGATTGAGAGATTTTCACGCACCGGCGGGACGCCCATGCCACCGGGGTCGGGGTGGCACGGCTCTCCGAGCCGTGATCGCACGGGCGGGGCGCCGTTGCCGTTGTTTAATCGGGGTTTGCTAGCGTCGTTCCACTGGATGAGTAGTTTCTGCACACCGTCGGTTGCGGACTGGTGGGCGAGCGTCTCGCCGGTGAGGAACGCGAGTTCCCGGCGGACAGTCTCGCGGTCATGACGGCTGAGGTTGGACATCTCGGCGGGGTCGGCGACGCCGTGGGCGTAGATCCATTCGAGGATCTGATCGGCGCGGAACCCGGCCATCCCGCGCTCGGCGACGAAGGCGCGGAGCGATTCAGGCGTCATGCCGAAAACGTGATTGTCCGGGTTGGTGAGCATGGCGCTTTCGATCGGCGACAAGCATAGCCGCCGTCTCACGCGACGAGCGCGGACCGCAGAACCGGCGATTTCACTCAAAAGTATTGAACCGATTGCGGTCAAACGATATTCTCGAATTGGAAGCCTCGTCCAACCCTGTGCTGTCCGAGCACCGGCAACCGGAGATACCTCTTGAAAAAAGCTCAATCGAGAATCGTCGCGGCGGTCGTGACGCTCGCGACGCCGTACCTCGCGCACGCGCAATGGATCGACTTCACCAACCAGACCGCCACGCGGCTGATTCTAACACAGGTCGGAATGAACGACGGCGTCGAGAAAGACCTCGCTTCCGGCGATCTCAACAAGAACGGCTGGACAGACCTTGTCGTCGTCCGCAAGATCCCGTTCTCGACGCCCGGCGCGCTCGTCGATGTGCTCCTGATGAACGAGAACGGCGTGCTAACCGATCGCACCGCGGAGTTCGCGCCGGGCTTCATCGACAACCCCACGGACGCCCGCGACGTCGTCATCGCGGATTTCAACGGCGACGGCTGGGACGATGTGCTCATCGTCAACACGTTCAATGATCAGCCGCGGCTGTATATAAACCGCGGCAACGACGCGCAGGGGAACTGGCTTGGTCTTGCAGATGAATCTTCGTCGCGATTGCCGGTGATCGGACCGCTGCAGAATCAGGCGCCCGGCCCGCTGTTCTGCGCCGCCGCGGTCGGCGATCTCACGGGCGACGGCGCGCTGGATATTTTCTTTTCCAACTACAACCAGTTCCAAGCAGGCGCGACGGAGGACGTGCTGCTTATAAACGACGGGACCGGCGTGTTCACCGATCAGACCGTCGCAAGGATGGGCAACCGCAGATTCTCCGCGTTCAACACCGGATCAATCTTCGCGGACGCCGACGGCGACGGCTCGCTGGACATCATCAAGATTTCGACGCTGTTTCCCGTCTCGCCGTGGAACGAGGTCGGCGTGTTCGTGATCCCGAACGACGGCGCCGGCGGTTTCACCACATCGGCCGTCACCCGGCTGGACTCCGACACCCCGTACATGGTCGTCGCCGGGCTTTTCAACGGCGACGGGCTGACCGATTTCTATGTCGTCGACGACGAGGAGGACAGCGTTCACTTCGCGTCGCTCGCCGGTGGAAGCCTCTCGTACACGCGATCGCAGATCTCGGCGCCGCGCACGTCCCGGCTCGGCGGCAATGTAAAACAGGCGGACCTCGACGGCGACGGGTTCCCCGACATCGGCGTCGGGCCGGTAGATACCGACATCGCCAACTGCACCGGGCCGTTCGCCGAGCAGTTCAGCCTGCTCCGCAACGACGGCGCCGGGGGATTCGATGACCCGTTCCCCGTCGGCAGCCCGATCGATCTCCGCCCGCACGACTTTGAGTTCATGGACGTCAACGGCGACGGCCTGCTCGACATCGTCATGGGCCTATGCACCGGGTGGGCCGTGCTGATCCAGGACACCCCGGTCTCGGCATGCACACCCGATCTTAATTCGGACGGGTCTGTCGACGGCGTCGATCTGCTGATCCTCCTCTCGGCGTGGGGTAACGGCGCGGGCGCGGAAGACCTCAACGGCGACGGCGTCGTTGATGGGGTGGACCTGCTGATCCTGCTATCCGCGTGGGGCGACTGCGGCTGAACGGCGCGGCGTGATCAGGTCGCGCCGACGGTCAGCGGCGTGGCGCCGTAGACCTCGGCGGTGATCTCCGGCGGCGTGACGCGGATGCGCCGCTGCGACGGGTCTACGCCCGCGTTGCGCATGATGTCCTTGAGCGACTTTGGGATCTGGAACTCGACGTCCTCGTTCACCGTGGTGCGGAGTTCGATCGTCCCGCCGTGGGTTTCGACCAGCCGCTTGCACACATCCGCGACGAGGTACTCCGGTGCGCTGGCGCCGGCGGTGACGAGCACGGTCTGGTCCGCGTGGAACCACGATGGGTCGAGTTCCGACACGTCGTCTATGAGATAGGCGGGGACGCCCTGGTGCTCGGCGATCTCGGTCAGGCGTTTCGAGTTCGACGAGTTCTGCGAGCCGACGACCAGCACAAGGTCGCACTCCGGGGCGAACTCGCGCACGGCCGCCTGGCGGTTCGTCGTCGCGTAGCAGATGTCGCTCGTCGGCGGCGCCTTGATGTTCGGGAACGCTTCCTTGAGCGCGGAGATAATCACCTCGGCGTCGTCGACGCTGAGCGTCGTCTGCGTCAGATATGTAAGTTTGTACGGGTCGTGGATGGTGAGCGTGGGGATGTCGTCGGGCGATTCGACGATCTGGATCGAGTCGGGCGCCTCGCCGCGTGTGCCGACGACCTCCTGGTGGTCGGCGTGGCCGATGAGGAGGATCTGGTACCCCTGGCGTGCGTAGCGGATCGCCTCCATGTGGACCTTGGTGACGAGCGGGCACGTCGCGTCGATGGTGGTCAGGCTGCGTTCGCGGGCGGTGGAGCGGACGGTGGGCGAGATGCCGTGGGCGCTGAAGATTACGATGGCGCTCTCGGGGACTTCGCTCACGTCCTCGACGAAGACCACGCCGCGTTCCTCGAATCGGCGTACGACGTGCTTGTTGTGGACGATCTCGTGGAAGACGTAGATCGGTTCGTCCGGGCATAGCGCGAGGACCTGGTCGACTACTTCGATCGCCATGCCGACGCCGGCACAGAAGCCGCGGGGGTTCGCGAGGAGGATGCGCATCGTTGGCTCCGGTCGGGGCTGTTCGGTCGTTGCGTCGGTCGGCATTAGGTCGGCGTTCGGTCGGCGAGTAGGGCGGGCGGCTCGACGATCCGCGCCGGGTGAGGGATGATACTCGCCGACGCCGGGGATAGTGCGGCGGGCGACGGAGAGCATCGTGACGCAGCCGACAACCATCGAGAACCCGGCGGAAGTGCGACGCGGCGGCGTGCTCGCCGACTTCCCCGCCGACGACGCCGGCCTGCCGATCCCGCCCGAACCGCCCACGCTCCCCGACGCGGTCGCGTACACCAGATCCCTCGCGACCGGCCACTACGAGAACTTCAGCGTGCTGTCGCGGCTAGTCCCGGCGGCGCTGCGTGACGATTTCGCCGCGGTGTATGCCTTCTGCCGATGGGCTGATGATCTCGGCGACGAGACCGGCGCCGGGGACGCCGGCCGGGCCGAGGCGGCGAGGCTCCTCGCGTGGTGGCGCGGCGAACTCGACAACTGCTTCCGCTCGGCGCGCGGCGAAAACGAAAATCAGCAACGCCACCACGTCTTCGTCGCGCTCGCGGACACCGCCCGGCGTCGGGGCCTCGCGCCCGAACATTTCCATCACCTCATCGACGCGTTCGAGATGGACCAGCGCGTCACACGCTATGAAACTTGGGACGATGTGCTCGGCTACTGCAAACTCAGCGCGGACCCCGTCGGGCGGATCGTGCTCGCGCTTGCCGGGCATGACGGATCGAAGCCCGGCGACGCCGAACGTTTCGCCATGTCCGACGCGACGTGCTCGGCGTTGCAACTTATCAACCACTGGCAGGACGTTCGGCGTGACCTCATCGAGCGTGACCGCGTGTACCTGCCCGCCGCAGAAACCGGCCTGAGCGCGGCGGATCTCCGCGACATGCTCGATCGCGGCGACGACCCGGCGAGCCGAGTGCGCTACATCCGCGCGGTCCGGCCGCTGGTCGAGCGGACGCGCGAGATGTTCCGCGCCGGGCGACCGCTGCCGAAGAATCTCGAACCTTCGATCGCGCCGGTGGTTCGGCTCTTCGGCGTGGGGGGGGAGGCTACTCTCGCCGCGGTCGAGCGCATCGGGTGCGCGACGTTGTGGCAGCGGCCGCGGCTTACTCGAGCGAAGAAACTGCTGCTGGTCGGGACCGCGGCGGCGCGGGCGGCGCTGTCTCAGCGATAGCTCGGCGGCCGCGTTAGACTGCACGGTTCATGAGTTCGCTATCAGCCCCATCGCCGACCGACGAGCACGCCGCCGCTTATGCGTGGTGCCGGGATGTAGCGCGGACCCGGGCCCGAAATTTTTATTACGGGTTGTGCCTGACGCCGGAACCCCGGCGTAGCGCGGTCTACGCGGTGTACGCGTGGATGCGCATCGGTGATGATCTTGTTGACGACGCCGGGGACGACGACGCGAAGCGCGAGGCGCTCGCCGCGTTTCGTGCGGCTACCGCAAACGTTCTCGACGGCATGAGCGCCGAGGAGCAGCCGATCGGCGCGCCCGAGATGTGGGCCGCGTTCGCCGACACGGTGCGCGCATTCGGCGTTGAAGCGCGCGACATCGACGCCATGCTCGCGGGCCTCGGCGAGGATCTCGACCACGCCGGGTACGACACGCTCGACGACCTCCAGCGGTACTGCGCCCGCGTCGCGTCGAGTGTCGGTCGCGTGTGCGTGACGATCTGGGGGCTGCGTGACGGGATGTCGATGGAAGACGCCGTGCGGCTCGCGGATCGGCGCGGGGTGGCGTTCCAGTTGACGAACATTCTCAGGGATTTCGCCGAGGATTTCGACGACGGGCGGGTTTATCTCCCGCGCGAATCTTTAGAGCGAGCAGGGATTACGCCCGGGCAGTTGCGGCGCTGGGACGAGCCGGCGGCGTGCGAGCGATTGGTGAACGAGGTTGCTGCGGCGGCGCGATCGGATTTCGAAGCGTCGGCGCCGCTCGAGGCGATGATCGATCCCGCGTGCGCGCCGACGCTCTGGGCGATGACGCGGATCTACGCCGGGCTTCTCGAGAAGATCGAGGATCGGCCGGCGCGGATCGTCGGTGAGGCGCGCATCCGGCTTCAATCGCTGCACAAAGCCGGGATCGCCGTGCGGGCGCTGGCGCGGAGCAAGCGCGGGCGATGGTGAAGCGAAACCGCGCGGTGAAGTCGGCGCTCGTCGTCGGTGGCGGGATCGCCGGGATCGCCGCGGCGTTGCGGCTCGCCGAGGCCGGGGTCGCAGTAACCTTGCTCGAAACAAGGAAAAAACTCGGCGGCCGCGCCACGAGTTTCGACGACGCGCGCACCGGCGAGCGACTCGACAACTGCCAGCACATCGCGATGGGCTGCTGCACGAACTACCTCGACCTGCTCGGGCGGCTCGGCGTCGCGGGCATGGTCGAATGGTCGCGTGCGATCTGGTGGGTCGAGCGCGGCGGTCGACGCAGCGCGATGCGCCCGGGATTCACGCCCGCGCCCGCGCATTTCGCCGGATCATTTATTACCGCGAAGTTTCTTACGCTTGAAGAGAAGATCGCCGTCGCGGGCGCGATGCTCGTCCTGACCCGGGCGGCGCTAGATCGGCTCGAACACGAGACGTTCGCGGCGTGGCTGGATCGGCACGATCAGCCGGCGGGCGCGGCCGAGAAGTTCTGGGCGCCGATCGTCGCGAGCGCGTGCAACGGCTGGCCCGAGCGGGTCGCGGCGTCCGCAGCGGCGCACGTCTTTCAGGAAGGGTTCCTCGCGCACCGCGACGCGGCGATGATCGGCGTCCCCTCGGCGCCGCTCGTGGAACTCTACGACTCCGCCGAATCAGCGATCGCACGCGCGGGCGGCGCGGTCCGGCTCGGCGCGTCCGTCGCGCGCATCGACCCGAACGAGGTCGAGACCGCCGACGGCGAACGGCTCGGCGCCGATGTTGTTATATGCGCCGCACCATTCGAACGCGCTCTCAAGATCGTCGCGCACGACGTGCAGCGCGCCGACATCAGATTCGCCCGGCTCGCCCGGCTCGAACACAGCCCGATCCTCGGCGTGCATCTTACATACGACCGGACAGTCCTCGACCTCCCCCACGCCGCGATGGTCGGGACGGGGACGCAGTGGGTCTTCCGCAAGGACGACGCGGGGACGCGCGTGCACGCTGTCATCAGCGCCGCGGACGGGTGGGTCGATCTCGGCGAGACGGAGATCGTCGAACGCGTCGCGGCGGATATCGCGGCGTGCTTCCCCGCGGCGCGCGCGGCGCGGCTGCTCTCTGGCAGACCTGTCAAGGAGAAACGCGCGACGTTCCTGCCTACGGTCGAGTCGATCGCGGCGAGGCCGACGGCCACCGGAACCAGCGGGCTGATCCTCGCGGGCGATTACACACGCACGGGCTGGCCGTCGACGATGGAGGGCGCGACGCGGAGCGGGTACATCGCGGCGGCCGCGGCGCTGGGGCGCGATGAGGCGTCGCCGGGGAGGCCGCCGCTGAAGTCGGCGCCGGCATATCGTGCGGCGCGAGCGCTGGCCGGGGTCGAGTGACGCCGGCTCGTCGCGGCGATCGGGTCGGGCGCCCGTCGTGCGAATGCAGGGTGAGTAATCGGATGCAAGCCCAGGGATAAATCCCTGGGCTTTGGGATGTCGTTGCGTGTGTTCACGCGGGCAGATCGGGGTCTGGGATGGTGCTGAAGGGGATTCGGACGGGGACGGCGTGGAATGTGCCGTGAAGCCCGCCGAGGTAGACGGCGTGCTTGCCGTGCCTGGTGTTGATGCGGTCGACGGCGCGCCAGAGGTCCGCCTCGCAGCGGGCGGCGGGGAAGAGCGGCTCGCCCGCGGCGGCGACGGGGAGCAGTTCATCGAGCGTCACGTCCGTTCGGACGGGCGTCCCGGCGAGCGTCCCGGGCCAGAGCGATTCGAATGTTCGTACGAGTGCGTGGGTGCTCTGTGTCGGCTGCAGCGGCGCCGAGGCGTGCCACCCGGGGCGGTCGGTGAAGTGCACGCCGACATTCAGCCGGCGCACCGCGAAGCCTTTCTGCCGGGCGCGGGCGGCGGCCTTGCTTATAAGATGCACAAGCATCGCGTGAGCGGCGGGGACCGTGCGGAGTTCCGGCGGGAGAAGCCGTTGATGCCCGACCGAGCGCGTCCGCGTCGCGACGGGCGGCGCGTCAAGCCCGCGAAGCCGACGCCACCAGCGACGCCCCTCGACGCTGCCCCAGATCGACGCGAGGCCGGCTTCGCTGATAGCGCAGAGTTGCTCGACGGTGGCTATGCCGCGATCGTGCAGGCGTTGTGTCATGCGAGGCCCGATGCCGGGGAAGTCGTCGAGTTTCAGCCCGAAGAGCCGTTCGGGCAGTTCGTCCCGGCGGAGCATGACCAGGCCGTCCGGCTTCTCCATTTCTGAGGCGAGTTTGGCGAGCGTCTCGCTGGGTGCGATCCCCGCTGAGCACGACAGGCCGGTGCTCTCGCGGACGGCCCGTTTGACGCGCTGGGCCGTCGCGAGGGCCTCGGCGGGGGTCCGCTCGTTCGCGGCGAGTTTGCACGAGAGTTCGTCGATCGAGCAGACACGGTGCACAGGCAGGCACGTCTCGATCGCCGCGACGACCGCGTGGTGGGTGCTGATATAGAGTTCCGGGCGGGATTCGACCAGGACGATGTCCGGGCACAGCCGGCGTGCCTCGCGGACGGGGCATCCGGTTTTGACGCCGCGACGCTTGGCCTCGTAACTGGCGGCGATGCAGCAGGTTGTCTCGACGAGCACGGGGACGACGCCGACGGGTCGGCCGCGGAGTTCGGGCCGATCGCGCTGCTCGACCTGCGCGAAGTAGGCGTCCACGTCAACGAAGAGGTATTGGTCGCACCCGAACATAACCCGATCATACCGGGCTGGGCGGGGAGGAAAAAGGGCTGGGGGCAGAATCGGGGACGCCTGGGCTGAGCGAGGCTGAGGTCGGGGTTGAATCGCGGCGCACGCGCGGGACGCCCGTGCAACTAGGGAAGTTCAATCACGGGCGGGACGCCCGTGCCACTGGGTGGGCGGTCACACGCGGTCGTCCGCGGTGATGGGGCGCGTGATCCGCAGGACGCGGGCGCCGCGATGCTGGCCGATGTGGGCGAGCATTTTCTTTTTGCCTTCGACGGTGAAGACGACAGGCTCCGTGGCGAACTTGTCGGTGGTGATGATGTCGCCGGGTTCGAGCGTGGCGAGGTCGCGGAGTGTGATGGTGGTTTCGGCGAGCAGGCCGGCGACTTCGACGGGCGCCCCCGAGAGGGTTTTTTCGATGTGCTGGGTGTAGGCGCCGCCGGCCTGCCCGCGCCCAGCGGCGAACCATGACTGCGAGGACAGTTTGTCCATCAGCGGCTCGATGACCTTATATGGGATGCAAAGGTTCATCGTCCCGGCGCGGTTGGCGAGGCGGATCTCGAAGCCGATCACGACGGCGACCTCGTTCGGCGGGACGATCTGCACCAGCTGCGGGTTCGACTCCGTCTCGACCGCGCGGAACTCGAGGTGCGAAACATCTTCCCAGCTCTCGCGCATCGCCGCGACGGCGCGCTCGATGATCTTCGACACCAGGCGCGTCTCGATCACGGTGAGCGGGCGCGCGGGGACGAAGAGGTCGTCGTTGTTCCCGCCGAGGAGCCGATCGATGATGGGGAAGATGATGAGCGGGCTTAGTTCGAGGCAGAGCCGGCCTTGCAGCGGCTCGGCCACGACGAGGTGGAACGATGTCGGGTTCGGGAGCGCCGCAACGAACTCACCGTAGGTGATCTGTTCGCACGACGCGACCTTGACCTCCACGATCATGCGCAGGAATCCGCTAAGCCCGGCGCCGAAGTTTCGGGCGAAGGCTTCGTGGAGCGTCTGGAGGGCGCGCATCTGATCTTTGCTCACGCGCTCGGGACGTTTGAAGTCGTACTCGCGGACCTCGACGGGGTCGCTGGGCTTGCGCCAACGGCTGAAGACGCGAGGCTCGGAGTCGTCGTAGGATGTCTCGGCGGCGAAGTCGCCCGAGTCAACCGCTGCCAGCAAGGCGTCGATATCGTTCTGATCGAGCACTTCGGCCATGCTGGTAGCGGCTCCTGACGGGCGGTACGGGCGCGGGGTTTGATGGATTCGGAGGACGCCGCCGCCGAATCCGATGCTGTCGGTATCGGACCCAGACGGCGGCGGGCTTGAAGCGGCGTCGGGGCGGGTGCTCCGGCTGTCCCGTCCAACACGGGAATAGTTCCACTCTCAACAGGGCTTACAGTGCCGATGACCGACCACGCCTCCAGACGATTTCTCGGGATCCTGACCCTCTTCGCGGTGCTGCTCGCTCCCGCAGCGACATTTGCGCAAGGCGCGTTCGGGCAGCAGGGGGCGTTCGGCTCACGCCCGGGAACGCAGCAGGAACGCACAGTCAAGCCCGGCGAGGAGGTCGTCGTCGATGTCGCGGCGTCTCTGAGCACAGTCCGCCCGGGTGAGACCGTCGCGATCGCGTTCATCCTCGACCACGCCGATCACTGGCACTCCTGGCCGAGCGCCGCGCAGGACGTCCTCCCGAAGAACATCGCGGAGTTCGCCCTGCGCACAGAAGTCGGCGTCGCGGGCGCTAAGCCGGACTGGATCGGCCTCGTCGGACCGGTGCAATGGCCCGAACCCGCGCCCGCACCTGTTGCGAACCCCATGGGCGGCCCGCCGATCGAAGTCCCAACCTATCAAGGCCGGGCCATCGCCTACCTACCCGTGATCATCGCCGACGACGCCGAGGCCGGTGAATACACCCTCGACGTGCGCACGTTCTTCCAGGCCTGCGACGACAAGGTGTGCCTGGCGCCGAGGACGGAACGACGGTCGCTGACGTTCACCGTCACGCCCGCGGGCGCGGAGATCCAATCGCCGGCGCCCGGCGAAGACTTCGCCGCGTTCGACCCGAGCGTCTTCGCACTGATGATGAGCGGGGAAGCCACCGGCGATGACGGGCCCGAAGCCCGTCCCGCCGACGCCGGTGATGAAGTTGAATCGGCCGACGCCGCCGCCGCCGGGCGGACATTCTTCGGCGTGACGCTCCCGCGCGGGGACAGCGCGCTCGGCGTCGTCGTGCTGGCGCTCCTCGGGATGCTCGGCGGGTTCATTCTTAACCTTACTCCCTGTGTGCTCCCCGTCATACCCATCAAGGTTCTTACTATCAGCAAGCACGCCGAGACACCCGGGCGGGCGCTGTCGCTCGGCCTGTGGATGAGCGCCGGCGTGGTCGCGTTCTGGGTCGGGATCGGCCTGCCGATGGCTTTCTTCAGCGCCGCATCCGACCCCTCACGGCTCTTCGGCATCTGGTGGTTTACGCTCGGCGTCGGGCTGCTGATCGGCGCGATGGGCGTCGGCATAATGGGCGCGTTCCAGATCACCCTGCCGAACTCGCTGTACATGGTGAATCCCAAGGCGGACTCGCCCGGCGGCTCGTTCATGTTCGGCGTGATGACCGCGGTGCTAGGACTGCCGTGTTTCGGCTTCGTCGCCGGGGCCCTCCTGGCGGGGGCGGCGACGCTGCCCGCCATCACCGTGATGGTGATCTTCGCATCGCTCGGGATAGGGATGGCGGCGCCTTACTTTGTAATGGCGCTCAAGCCCGGCCTCGTCGATCGCATCCCGCGCACCGGACCCGCGAGCGACCTCGTCAAGCAGATCATGGGGTTCCTCCTGCTCGCCGCCGCGGCATACTTCGTCGGGGCCGGGCTGATGGCGCTCACCGCCGACATGCCCTGGATCGCAAAGCAACTCCACTGGTGGGGCGTGGCGTTCTTCGCGACGCTCGGCGGGTTGTGGCTGATGGGCAAGACAATCCGCATCACGTCGAAGCCCACGCCGAGGGTTGTGTTCTCGCTCATCGGTGTGGTGATCGCCGGCGCCGCGCTCGCCGTGGCGTTCTCGTCCACCGAAACGGCAAAGAAAAACTATGAGGCACGGGCTGCGGCGTTCGCGGCGGCGGGCGGCGTCGCCGACGGCTTCATCCCCGGCGTCTGGAACGACTACACACCTGATCGCCTCGAAGCAGCGCTCGAATCCGGACGTGTCGTCGTCATGGATTTCACCGCCACTTGGTGCCTCAACTGCAAAGCCCTCAAGGCCGCCGTCCTCGATGTCAACCCCGTACGTACCGAACTCGAATCGGACTCCGTCGTTCCCATTCAGGTCGATCTCACCAGCACCAAAGCGCCCGGCTGGGACAAACTCCGCGAACTCGGCCAGACCGGCATCCCGCTGCTCGTCGTGTATGGTCCGGGCCTTGAGAAGCCCTGGCAGTCCAACGCATACACGTCCGAGCAGGTGCTCGCCGCGATCGAGCGGGCCCGAGGCGCCGCCGCCTCCACGATTACCTCGGCACGCTGATCGGCGGGCCGTCTTATGACTCGGCTATGGGCGCCCATGCTCGCGCTCGGGCTGGCGATCGCGCTGGCCGTCGTCGCCTGGCTCGGCTTCGGGACGGTCCTCGAAACCGTCCGCCGCGCCGGCTGGGGCGTGCTGATCCTCGCGCCCATCTATCTCGCGCCGTTGCTGCTAGCGAGTCTGTCGTGGAGCCAACTCCTGCCGCATGGCCGTAGGCCCGGCGTCGGACGTTCGATCCTGCTTACATGGGTCGGGCTGGCGGTGAACTGGCTCCTCCCCGTCGGGCAGGTCGGCGGGGAGGTCGTCAAGGCGCGTTGGGCGACGCGCCTCGGGACGCCCGGCCCGGACGCCGCCGCCTCCGTCGTGGCCGACAAAACATTACAGGTCGCAACCCAAATTATATTCGCGATCGTCGGCGTCGCCCTCTTCGCCTGGGCCTCGACGGACACCGGCGTCCTCGTCGGGGCGATCGTCGGGACCGGCGCGTTCACCATCGGCGTCGTCGGATTCGTCGTCATACAACGCCGGGGGATCTTCCGAACAACCGCAACACTCGCGAGACGACCGCTCGAAAAACTCGGCGTCGCCGGCCTCCACGAGGACGCCGCCAGGGTCGACGAAGCACTCCGCGCGATCTACGCCGACCGGGCCTCGCTCGCGCGGGCTGCATTATTAAGAATGGCCTTCCGGCTCACGCTCGTCATCGAGACCGCCGTCGCGCTCGAACTGCTCGGCCACCCCGTCGGGCTGGCGAAGATCATCGCGTTCGAGGCGCTCGGGCAGACCGTCCGCGCCGGCGCGTTCCTGATCCCCGGCGGGATCGGCGTGCAGGAGGGCGCGTTCGTCGCGCTCGCCGTCGGACTCGGCATCCCCGCCCCCGTCGGGCTGGCCGTGTCGCTGTGCAAACGCGCCCGGGAACTGCTCGTCGGCGTCCCCGGGCTGGTCGTCTGGCAGGCGCAAGTCGGGCGCGCCGCGTTCACGCCGAAGCCGGGCCGACATGCTCGCGATGGAATGTAAGAAATGCTCCCGCCGTCCCGTCCGGATCTTCCAGCGGAGGGTAGTGCCCGACGCGCTCGTCTAGTTGATACAGCGGCGCCTCGGGCAGCAACTCCTTCCATATCCGAGGCACGTCCTCCCCCGCGACCGGGTCCGCAGCCCCGTTGATCAGGCACATCGGGATCGACGCCGATTCGAGCGCCCCGACCCAGCGCGAACGCCGGGTCGCGCGCTCACGCAGATACCGAAGCGCGTACGGGACAGTCCGCTGGCCGGCGTCGTGCCGCAATAGAGTCCAGATAGCGCGGAAGTCTTCTTCTGCAGGCGGGCGAAACGTGCCGAACGCCCGGCCGAGTTTATTTCTGAACACCGGATACGGCGTCGGGGTGAAGCGCGTCATCAACGGGCCGATCGGCGAGAGCAGAAGTTTCTGCGTTGTTGTCGGGCGTGTTCCTTCTACGAACAGCCCGCCGTTGACGAAGCACACCGAGATCGGCCGAAACCCGGCTGTCCGTGAATTCCGCTCGATAGATCGCGCGAGAAGTTCCTGCGCCGTAGTTACGCCGTAGGCGTGCGCGAGAACGTGCGCGCGATCCACGCCGAGATCCGCGAGGAGACTTTCTACGAGGTCGGTGAGATGGTCGATGCCGTAGACCGCGCCGCGCGGCTTCTCCGAAAACCCCGAGCCGAGCAGATCGGGCGCGATCACGTCGTGCGCCGCAGTGAGCGCGGGCCACATGCGGTGGAATCCCCACGACGCGGTGGGATAGGCGTGCAGGAGCAGCAGCGGCTCGCCCGATCCGGCGCGAATAAAGAAGAGCCGTCTGCCGCGGACGATCCGAGTTTCACCGAGTGTTCGCCAAGTTTCCGGTGTCATGCTAGGATCAAGGATATCGGCGGCGTCGATCGCGCGGGCGCCGAGCACGCATGACACACTCGCCGCACGACACACGGGAAGGTTTGGTGACGCATCGGCCGCGCGGCGGGAGCGCTCACCCTCTCTTCGGCGCGAACACGCGAACTCTGCTGGCGCTGCTGCGCCGGCACGGGATCCGTCCCGGCGACCGCGCCGGCGTGCTGCTCGGGGCGCTCGCGTCGAGCCTCGCCCGCGCGCCGATCTCGCTTTGCGAACGCGGGCTGGTCGCGGCCAGGGCGCCCAAGGAATCACCGGCGCCGATGTTCATACTCGGGCACTGGCGCAGCGGGACCACGCATCTATATAATATATTATCTAAATCGGGCGACTTCGCATACGTCCCGCCGCTGGCGACGGGGCTGCCGTGGGACGTGCTGACCCTGGGCCGGGCCCTGCGGCCTTGGCTCGAACGGATGCTCCCGGGCGAGCGATTCATCGACAAAATCCCCGTCAAACCGGACTCGCCGCAGGAGGACGAGGCGGCGCTCGCCAACATGCAGCCGGTGTCCTTCTACCACGGGCTTTATTTCCCACGACGGCTGCGCGAAGAGGTCGAACGCGGCGTGTTCTTTGATGGTCTCGACGCATGCGCGGTCGCGCTGTGGGAACGCCGCTTCCAGCACTTCATAGATAAGATAAGAATCCTCCAGCCCGGCGGGCGCGTCGTTGTCAAAAACCCCGTTTACACCGCCCGGGTCGCGGCGATGGATCGGCTGTGCCCGGGGGCGCTCTTCGTGCACATCGCCCGCGATCCGCGCGATGTGTTCTTCTCCATGCGCGGCTTTTATTCGAAACTTCTCGAAGCCTACGCGCTCCAGCCCTACTCGCCCGACGGCGTGGACGAACTTATATTTACGGTCTACGAGCGGATGATGGACCGCCTGGAGGCCGACGCCGCGACGCTGCCCGCGGGCAGGTTCATCGAGATCCGGTACGACGATCTGACCGCGGCGCCGATCGAGTGTCTGCGCACGATCGGCAGCCGACTCGGGCTGCACGAGGAGATCGAGCACGGCGTCCCGGCGTTCCGGGAATACCTGGATTCCGTGTGGAAATACGAGAAAAACAGGCACGATCGGCCCGCGGCGGATGTCGCGATGGTCGAGCGTCGCCTGGCACGCCAAATCGAAGGCTTCGAGGCGCGGCGGTCCGGTATTATTAATAATAATGCGGCGCGCGTGCCCGCATGACCGACGTCTCGCTTGTCACCGGCGGCAGCGGCTTCATCGGTTGGTGGGTAGTCCGCACTCTCGTCGAACGCGGAGAACGCGTCCGTGTGTTCGACCTGTGCGAACCGCCCGAGCGGATCGACGGTGTCGAGTTCGTGCGCGGCTCGGTTAATGATCCGGTGAGCCTCCGCGCTGCGATGGGCGGGATCCAAAGTGTGCATCATCTCGCGGCGACGGCGGGGTTGTGGAGCCGGGATCGCGGCGTTTACGAACGCGTAAACCATCTCGGGACCTGCGCGACTCTGGACGCGGCCGCTGCGTGTGGTGTGCGATGTTTCGTGCATGTATCGAGCGCGACGGCGCTTGCTACGAAGCACGCCCGGGCGGAGCGAGTGTCACGGGACGGCCGGCCGTGGCTCCCCGATCCCGACGGGGCGCTTGGTTCTTATTCGAGGTCGAAGATTCTCGCGGAGCGTGCCGCGTACGCCGCGAATGCAGACGGGATGTCGGTCGTGGTGGCAACGGTGACGACGCCGCTCGGCCCCGGCGATCGCACGCCGACGCCGCCGACACAACTATTGATTGATCTCTTGCGCGGACGGATCCCCGCGATGCTCACTATGACGTGGCGCGTGGCGGATGTGCGCGACACGGCGCACGCGATCGTCGCGGCGGGCGAACTCGGCGAGCCGGGCCGGCGGTATGTGATCCAAGGCGAGGCGTGGACGACGGATCGGCTGCTGGAATGTGTCGCGTGGGCGAGCGGGTCGCGGATGCCGAAGCTCCGGGCGCCGTACGCGATCGCTCTGGCGACGGCGCACGCGGGAGAGGCTGCGGCGCGCCTGACAGGGCGGGCGCCGAAGGCCTCGATCGAGGGTGTGCGGCTTGCGCGGGCGACTATCGATTTATCCGGCGAACCCGGCGCGGGTGATCTCGGCGTCACGATCAGGCCGGCGGATGAATCGATTCGCGACGCGATCGCCTGGCTGCGCGACAGCGGCATGGTGTCATGACCCGCTCTGCGTCATGAGCGGTTCGTCGTCGCTCGCGTTGGCGCGCGGAACGTAAGAAGCGCGGGCAGCACGATCAGCGTGCTTACGAGCATCGACGCCATGCCGATGCTGAGGACAAGACCCATGCTCGCCATCCCGGGATGGGGACTGAATGCGAGCGACCCGAAGCCGGCGATCGTGGTGAGCGCGCTGAAGAGCACGCCGCGTGCTGTGGCGGATTCGAGCAGGCGGTCGTGCGTCCCCGCCTTGGAGCGGTGAACGAGGTGGATCGCGCTGTCGATGCCTACACCCATCAGCAGCGGGAGCGCGATGACATTGGCGAAGTTGAAGGGCTGATCGAGGATCACCATCGCAGCGACAGTCGCAGCGCCCCCGATCAGGAATGGGGCGAGCGTTTCGATCGCCGTCAACGCGCTGCGGAACGCGAGCAGCGCGATTATCGCGACGGCGATGAACGCCGACAGCAGCGCTTGGCGGAACGCGGAGATAACGGCGTCTCCGGATTCTGTGTGCGATATCGCCGTGCCGACGACCCGGTCGCTCGTGCCGCGAACTGATGCGATGAACTCGCGCATCGCGCGGGGGTTGCCGAGATCGGCGCTCGGGAAGGCTTCGACCCGGTGCGTTCCGTCATCGCTGAGCCAGCGCTCGCGGAGCGACGCCGGCAGCGAATCTCGCTCGATGAAGTTCGCGGTGAGCGAGTGACGGATCCGCTCGACGAGCAGCGGGAACGTGCCCAGCCAGGCTTGGCGGAGACGGTCGGCGGCGCGGCGCGCGTCGGCGGGCGGCATGGTGCGCACCTGCTCGATCCAGCCCATGAGGCGATCACTCAGGCCCACCGCGGCTTCGCGGATCATCCCCGGCGTGTCAGGGGAATCGGATGTTTTAGATAAGGCATCATTTAATGTTTGAAGCGACCCGAGCGTGTCCGCGAGTGTCGGCGCGGGTGCGGGATCGGCGAGCGGCTCAAGCGTCGGGCCGAGGATGAGCGCGAGATCGTCGACGAGAGCGAGTTTCGCGTCCTGATCCTCTGGGATGAACGAGCCAAGCCAGACCGCTTTATCGACATGTGGGGATTCCGCGAGCCGATCGCGTATGCCCGCGGCGGCGTGTTCGTCCCGCGCGAGGATGGTCAGGCTCCAGTGATCCGAGCCGTGGGTCGCGCGGAGTTCCCGGAGCGTGCGGACGGACTCGGAACGTTGGTCCCGGAGGTTCAAAGGGTCAGTGTCGAAACGTACGCCCGGAATGAGTGCGGCGGCAATGATTGTGATGATCGCCGCGGAGATCAGTATCGGTGCGCGATGCCTTTCCGGCGCGTGGATCAGCCAGAGAAGACGGCGACTGTTTACGGGCTTCGGCGGGGTCTTCCATCGGCTGGGCAGGACCGCCATAAGCGCTGGGAAGAGCGTGAGTGTGGTGATGAGGCTGATAACCATGCCGGTCCCGGCGATTATTCCGAGTTCGGACACGCCGTCGAACGATGTCGGGATGAAGACATAGAAGCCGACCATAGTCGTGATCGCGCAGATGCAGAGCGAGCCGAGCACGTCGCGGACGGCGCAGCGGAGCGCGGCCGGCGGCGTGAAGCCCTCGGCGCGTCTTGCGCGGATGTTCAGCGCGAGGTGGATCGCGAAGTCCGCGCCGAGTCCGACATATAGCACCCCGAACGCGACCGAGATCAGATTCAGGCGTCCGACGGCGAATGTTGCGAATCCGAGCGTGAGCATCAGCCCGACGGCGAGTGTGAGGAGCGACGCGTTAACAAGCGCGAAGGACCGCATCGCTAAGAAGAGCAACCCGGCGACTAGGACCACCGAGAGCGGACCGGCGATGCGCATCCCGCTCAGCACGGAGTCCAGTTCGTCGCGCTCGAGCGCGGTCGGGCCGGTGACGCGAACCCGGGCGCCGAGCGATGCAAGATCCCGGCCGACCTCGGCGTCGTCCACAGCGGCGACGGCGTCGGCTTTGCTCGAGATGACTGTTGTGTCGAGGTTCGGACGCAGAAGGACAATGCGTTGCGTCTCTGGTTCATCAGCGGGATCGTCGGCGACGGCGCGGCGCCAGGAGAGCTCGCGCACCGGCCCGGTCCCGGCGGCGTCGGGGATCGTCTCTGCCAACGAGCGGATCAGACGGGCTAGCGTGTCCGCGGGAGCGTCGATGGCGCGGTCGAGCGCTTCGGCGAGCAGGTCGGACAGGCCTCGAACTGTGGTGTCCGCGACGAGCCTGCCGAGGAACGGCTGAGCGTCGGCGAGTCGCGTCGAGAGCCGGTCCAGTTCTTCCGCGGAAAGAAATAGCAACCCGTGCCGATCGAAGAACTCTCCGCCGTCGGGCCGGTACGCCTCGGCGAATAGATCGGTGCGCGTAGTTAGATCGGCGGCGATGAGGTCAGCGGCCTGTTCGGCGCGTTCCGGGGTCGCTGCATCTATCACCGCCACCAGCGATGACTTGGCGCGCGGGAACCTATTCTCATAATCGATCTGGTTCCGCTGGAAATCGAGTTCGGATGAGATCAGGTCTTCGGTGCGTGTGTCGATGCGAAGTGTGCGTGCCGCGTGCACGCCGGCGGCGGCGGCGAGCGAGAGGAACAGCAGCACGATCAGCGCGGAGAGCCGACGGTTCACGCGCGGCGGCTCCGTTGGAGACTTCGAGGTTCACACGTTCGGCGGGCGGCGATCATGGTCGGGGGTCGGGCGAGGGCGGTGACTCGGGCGTGTTGGGCTGATCGTTCTCGTCGTCGAAGATATCGTCGGGGAGTTCGTCGAAGACGGTGTCGTCGCCGTCCCGTTTTATCGACTGGATAATCTCCCATTGTTTTTGCATGTAACCGCTTTTGACGAAGGAGTATGGTTCGATCGCTTCACGTACGCGGCGTACGGAGTCGCGGCGTGACTCGGCTTCGCTGACGGCTCCGACGCCGAGGGTGGCGGTGCGTTCGAGCCCCGAGCCGAGGATTCCGACTGGGCTGAGGATGATGCGCATCGGTATGTCGGGCAGGCCGGCGACGCTGGTGGGTCCGATGAGTGGCAGCACGAGATACGGCCCGGGTCCGAGTCCCCAGACGCCCGCTGTGACGCCGAAGTTTTGTCTGCGATGTTCGAGGCCGAGTGTTGTGGCGGGGTCTGCGATCCCGCCGAACCCTACGGTTGTGTTAGTGATGAAGCGGAGTGTGTCGCGTCCGGCCCAGCCGAAACGCGCCTGCAGCAGATCGTTGATGATCACGAAAGGCATGGAGAGGTTTCGAAAGAAGTTGCGCACTCCGTAGCGGACTGGTTCGGGCGTGACGCCGCGATATACGTTCGAGATCGGCTCGGCGACGTGACGGTCGAGGGCCATGTTGGCGCCGAACATCACGCGGTTGGCGGGTTCGAGGGGGTCGGGCGGGTTTGTCCAGCGTTCGCGCGAAGCGCAGCCGGCGCTCGCGGCGATAATGACGGCGAGTGCCAGGCGATTGAGACGTGCGTGAATGATCGCGCGGCAATGTCGGCGTGATCGCGGAGGGGGGAAGTCAGTCATCTTCCTTCTCGCCGCGAGAGAATCCGCGGATTTTTACTTCGATCGTGGAGAGGAGCGCATCGAACCCGTCTTTTTTGATGACGGCGTCGTACTGCGAGCGTTTGAGGGCGATGTCGTTCACGCCGTCGACCGCGACTCCGACAACGAGCCAGCGCCCGCCTTGCTCGCGGAGTTGGTAGTCGAAGCGGTGTGTGTCGCCGGCGCCGGTCGTGAGTGTCGAACGCACCACCGCTACGCGGTCGCGCGGCGTGGTCACGCTTTCGGTCTTGAACGCGTGCCCGGAGAACGAGTCGAACTCCGCGGCATAGTTGGCGACGCTGTACCGACTGAATGTGTCGATGAACCGGTCGCGGTCGGCGGGCGGGGCGTCGCTCCAGCGCGAGCCGAGCACCAGTCGGGCGATCGTAGGGAAGTCGAAGAGCGCACGGACTACAGGGTCGAGCGTCGCGAGCCGGTCGTCGAGGAGCACCCTGGCGCGCACGCGGGCCTCGACGTGCGGGGCATCCTGGAAGGCTGCGCGATGCTCCGGACCGAGCGCCGCGAAGACGAG
>CAZTEE010000002.1:0-32277 GCA_964611775.1 uncultured Phycisphaeraceae bacterium
TCGAACTCCCGTCAGCGTCGCGTCGGGCGCACTCCATGCACAACCCGCTCGAATCATTCCGCGCCACCGACCACGCCGCCACGCTCGCCGCCGGCGGCATCCTCTCGCCCGGCATGCTCACCGCCGCGGGAGTCCTGCTCATCACCGTGTGCATGATGAGCCTGCTCCGCCGAAAGATGAAGACCCGTATCGGCGTAGATCACCATCTACGCGCGCGCGAACGACTCGACTACGCCCGCACCGACCGCGATGCCCGGCGTTCGATCGAGGACACCGTCGTCGAAGCCGAGGAACTCACACGCCGGCTTGTCGCTCACCTCGACACAAAGTCCGCCCGGCTCGAGGAACTGATCCGACAGGCTGACGACCGCATCGCGCGCCTGGCCGCCGCCGCCGCCCCAGGCGCCGCCCGCGACCACGACGACGCAGCCCGGCCGGAAGTTGAACCGAGGAAGATCGTCCACCGCGCCGCGCAGACCATATCCCGAACGCCGCGACAATCGCGCCTCGCCGACCCCGTCAGCGTGGACGTCTACCGCCTCGCCGACGAAGGCCTCCCCCCCATCGAAATCGCCCAGCGCCTCAGCGAAGGCGTCGGCAAAGTCGAACTCATCCTCGCCCTGCGCGAGAACTGAATCGCCGAATCGCGAGCCACCCCTCACTCCCCGCCGATCGTTTCGACCCTGATCCGCCCGTTGCTCGTCGACACGACCGACGTCGGCCCGCCCGCGCCGAATCTCAGCACCGCGTGATTCCGCCGCGCCGACATGCGTTCGACGTTCATAGGCGTGTCGAAACTTATCCCGCCGTTGGAGGTGTCGAGCACCAACTTCCCGCGGAACGTCGGCGATACCGCCAGCCGCACGCCGCCGTTCGAAGTGTCGATCCGCACCGGCCCCTCTGAGTGCTCGGCAAGCTCCACCGTCACGCTCCCGTTCGACGTGTCAACCTCCACCGGCCCGTCCACATTCCGCAGCGTCACCCGACCGTTGCTCGTGTCCGCGAACACCGGCCCGACATGATCCGCCACCGTGATCGCGCCGTTGGAAGTATCCAGCCAGGCTTCGCCCTCAAGCCCGGCGATCGACAGCGCCCCGTTGCCAGAATCGAGCCGCACGCCGTACGCCCCCGGCGTCTCGATCTCGAACGAGCACCCCTCGTTCGACAGCGGGCGCCCGTCAGCCCACGCCACACGGATCACCAACGTCCCCGCCGCGTCGTGTTCAGCGATCAGCCTCGTGGCGTCGAGCCGTGCCTGCGATCGAGCCTTAAGCCTCGCGGTGATCCGAACACCGTCGCCGTCGGCTCGGCGGACCGTCACCGCGCCGTTGCGCGACTTGACATCCAGCCCCATCGACTCGAGGTAATCCGTTTCAATGAAGCGTGTCTCCTCGACCGTCGGCGTCAGCCCCCCGAGGCCCCACCCGCCGACCCCCGCCAGCCCGATCAGCCCCGCCAGCCCCGCCGCCCGAATCCCGTGCCGCGCCGATTCACGCCCGATTGTCCGCACCATGACCGCGCCTCCTGAGTGACCACATCGCAATGATCCGCTCTTTCCGCATCCGCCTCCCGGCGTTTCACTGATCCCCGCGGCGCACCGCGTCGAGGCACAGTATCTCGAACATCACGTGCGCCGCGAGCAGAGCCGTGATCCCCGTCGGGTCGCGGTCCGGCAGCACCTCCACCACGTCCGCGCCCACCACGTTCACCCCCGCCAGCGACCGAATCGCCTCGAGCGCCTCCGCCGACGTGAACCCGCCGACACCAGGCGTCCCCGTCCCCGGCGCAAACGCCGGGTCCACCACGTCAATATCAAATGAAATATAAACCTCGTCCGCGGCGATCTCGCTGAGAAAATCCTCCAGCCGTTCGACCCCGCACCGCCGCCACTCCGCGTATGTCACAACCCGCACGCCCGAGTCGATCGCATAATCAAGATCGTCCCGCCTGTTCAAAGGCCCCTTGATCCCGATCGAGATCATCCGCCTCGGGTCCGCGACGCCCTCCTCGAACGCACGCCGAAACACCGACCCGTGCTGATGCTTCTCGCCCCAGATCGCGTCGACCGTGTCAATGTGGCTGTCAAAATGAATCACCGCCAGCCCCCCGCGAGGCGCCCCCCGCCGCTGCCACGTCGCACGCATGTTCGCCAGCGCGATGGAATGATCTCCCCCCACAGCAAATAACTTTGTTCCCTTATCAACAAGTGGCACGGGCGTCTCGCCCGTGCGCTCCTGCCCCGGTGGGACGGGCGTCCCGCCCGTACGCTCCTGCCCCGGTGGGACGGGCGTCTCGCCCGTCTTCCCCGATCCCCGTGGCTCGGGCGTCCCGCCCGTGTTCCCCAACCCAACCCCCCACGCCGCGATCATCTCCTGCGTCCCCGCGCACGAATACGGCGACACCGGCGCATCACCACCGTCCGCAATGCTCAAAACCTCCGTCAGCGTCACCCCGTGCTCCAGATGGTGCGGCTTCACATACTGCGACGCCTCCCGCACCGCCCGAGGCCCGAACCTCGCCCCCGGCCGATACGTCACCCCGCCGTCATAAGGCGCCCCGTACACCACCCAGTCCACCGGCGAATTCTCCGCCGCGACCTCGGCGAGCAACGGGAACCGACAGAACGTCGCCACACCCGCAAACCGCGGACTCACACGCGCATCCGGCAGCACAGTCTTCTTCGCCATACCCACACTCTACCACCCAACACAGAGTGACACGGGCATCCCGCCCGTACGCAATCCGCCCGCAGTGGCACGGGCGTCCCGCCCGTGCGATAACCGAAATAATCACCACATCACCTGCAATTACTTGTCACATCGCTGCCCGGTACAATCGCAACATGCCCGCCCCAACGCTTGACGCGCGAGCCGCCGCGCGCATCCCGCCGATCGGCCGACCGATTATGCGCCAGACCTGGGGCAGCCTACTCTTCATGCACTGGCCCATCGATCGCGAAGCGCTACGCCCGCTGATCCCCGCTCAACTCGATATCGATACACACGATGGCGCAGCGTGGATCGCAGTCGTCCCATTCACAATGTGGAATATCCGCAGAGTCGGCCTCCCCGCGATCCCCGGCCTCCGCGCCTTCCACGAACTTAATGTGCGCACTTATGTCCACCATCGCGGCGAACCGGGCGTCTGGTTCTTCTCCCTGGAAGCCACCAAACGCATCCCTGTGCACGTCGCACGATCTGTCTACTCGCTCCCGTATTATCTCGCCCGGATCACGCTCGACCGCTCCGGAGACACCATCCACTACAAGTCACGACGAATCCATCGACAGGCGCCGCCCGCCGAACTCCAAGCGAGCTGGACAGTCGAGCACCCGCTCCCCGAATCCTCCCCCGGCGAACTGCCGTTCTTCCTTACAGAACGCTACTGCCTGTTCGCGCACAGCCGGCGCGGCCTGCTGCGCGCACGTATACACCATAACCCCTGGCCGCTCCGAATCGCTAGCCTCGATAATTATAATTCAACAATGATCGCCGCGCTCGGCGCCCCCGAACCCACCACCGAACCTCTCCTGCATTACGCAGAAGGCATCGACGTGCGTGTCTGGAAACCCGAACGCTTGAACGCGGACTGAGTAATCCCATACGCCGTGCAACGCTTCATACTGAGAATCAGATCACATGCCCGACCCCGCATCGATCATCATCGTCGCCGTTGCGCTCGTCGCCGCGACCCTGACCCTATTCACCGGCTTCGGCCTCGGCACGCTCCTCCTCCCCGCGTTCGCACTCGTCTTCACGATCGAGATCGCCGTCGCCGCGACCGCCGTTGTCCACCTCGCCAATAATGTGTTCAAATTAGCGCTCGTCGGGCGTTGGTCCGATCGTAAGACAGTGCTCCGTTTCACGCCCGCAGCGATCTTCGCCGCGTTTCTCGGCGCCTGGTTTCTAAGCCTGCTCGCACAAACAAAGCCGCTCGCGACCTATTCCCTCGGCCCGGTCAACGCCGAGATAACCCCGATCAAACTAATCGTTGGCGCACTCATACTCGCGTTCACAGTATTCGAAGCCATCCCCGCGGCGAACCGGCTGGCGGTCCCCGCACGCTGGCTCCCGCTCGGCGGCGCGATATCGGGTTTCTTCGGCGGGATCTCCGGCCATCAGGGCGCGCTCCGGACACTCTTCCTCGCACGCGCCGGCCTCGGCGCCAAACAACTCGTGGGCACGATGGCCGTCTGCTCCCTCGCCGTCGATCTCGCACGCACCGCCCTCTACAGCGCAACCTTCATCCGCCGCGACGCTCGCGCACTCGCCGACTCCGGCGACCTCCCGCTCGTCGCCGCCGCGATCGTCTCGGCTTTCGTCGGCTCCTTCGTCGGCTCCCGACTGGTTAAGAAAATCACAATTGATTCGCTCCGCGTTGTCATCGCCGTCGCACTGATGCTCGTCGGCTTATCGCTCGTCGTGGGCGTCGTCTGACTTGTGATAGTTATGGAAACACGCCGCGCGTCATCGCAACCATGACTCATCGAACATCATCCCCGCGCTCGGCGACGCCGCCGCGGACTCCTCGATCATGCTCGCCACCGGCGCCGCGCAATAGTCCACGCTGAACGCGCCTGCCGGGCGGTGGTTCCCCGACCACCCCAGCCCGCCGAACGGCAGTTTCCCGCTCGCACCAGACGTACCCGTGTTGACATTCACGCACCCCGCCCGAGCATCGACCAGGAATCGACCGGCGATCTCCTTATTCATCGTGAAGATCGACGACGCCAACCCGTACCGAGTCGCGTTCGCCTGCCCGATCGCCTCCTCATAATTCTTAACAACACTCACGCGAACCACCGGCCCGAAGATTTCAACGTCACAACCCGCGTCACGCCCGGGGCCGGATTCAATATTATCGCTAAAACTTTCAACACGCACCACGCCCGGCGAGATAAAGTACCCGCCCGCGCACCCGGTCACGTCGTCGATCGCCCGAGGCGCCAGCACCACTTCCCCGCCGCCGCGCGCGAGATCATCGACGAACCCCAGCGCCGCCCGCCGAGCATCATCTCTTATGATCGGCCCCATGAAGACCGGCGCCGGGTCGTCGGGCGCGCCGATCCGCAACCCCGCAGCCGTCTTGACGAGAGCAGCAATAAAACGGTCCGCGACGCGCTCGTGCACGATGATCCGCCGCGTGCTCGTGCAGCGCTGCCCCGCGGTGTTTAACGCCGCCCGCGCACACTCGATCACCGCCTGCCGGAGGTCCGCGTCGTCCATCACGACGGCCGGGTTGTTCCCGCCCATCTCGAGCGCCACGATCCGCCCCGGCCGGTCCAAATTCGATTCTAGAATCCGCCGCCCCACCGGCCACGATCCAGTAAATAATATTCCATCAACGCCGTCGTGAGTTGTCAGCCGCACCGCCGGCGCCGCAGCGCCCTGCACGACATTCACCACGCCCGCCGGCGCCCCGACCGACGCGAGCGCATCATTATAAAGTTCACCGAGCAACTGCCCGACCGCCGGGGTTTTGTCGCTCGGCTTGAGCACGACCGTGTTTCCCGTCAGGAGCGCCGGCACTATGTGCCCGTTGGGCAGGTGCGCGGGGAAATTGAACGGCCCGATCACCGCCATCACACCGTGCGGACGGAACCTGCACACGCCACGCTTCGTACCGCCGAGATCAATCTCATAATCCGTCACCCGGCGCCGACCGCCGACCCCGGACTTATCTAAAGTTATTTCGATCTTGCCCGCGAGCGCCGCGGCCTCCTGCTCGGCCTCCCACTGCGCCTTGCCGACCTCGTCGCGGATCAGAGCCGCGATCTCCTTGGAACGCTCGACGCAGATCCCCTTGAACGCGAGGAGCGCATCGACACGCCGCTCAACCGGGAAGCGCGACCATTCACCGAGCGCAGCACGCGCCGCTGCCACGGCGCGATCTACATTCAAAGCATTCGGCGACCCCAGCCAGATCGTCTCGCCCGGACGCGCCGGATTGTGTGAACGTAGAGATTCGCCGGGTAACGCAATCCATTCACCGCCTACCAGATCACTCGGCGGACTAGACAGGGACGGGTGTGTCGTCGATTTCGTCATGCAGGCGCTCTTGATTTGTCTGTTGTTTTTTTGCGCGCAGTCCGATGCGACCCCGCAGCATCAGTCGGGGTGAACCCGACCACATCGCCCGACGCCGCGATGATCGCTTCCATCGCCTGCGCGGTCGTCCGCACACGATCCCCGTCGAGTGCGAACGGCGCCCAGACGCAGCGGAACTCGTCCGCGCCCGGCGCTGGCGCGTCCGTGCTGATGAACCCCACGCCGCCAGCCGCCGATTCCTCGATCGGCTCTCCCAGCGGCGCCCGCCGAGTGTCACGAACCAGCGAGATCTCGTCCGTCACGGACTCCAGATGCGGACCGCCATCGAACGGATCGATCCTGTCTCGGTAGGTGAACCCCAGTTTTTCCAGCATCTTCCGCGCGGGGACCGTGTCCGTCCCCACCTTCCCGACGAGCGCCCGCGCCTCCGCCGGCAGCAGCGTCAGATAGATCTCCTCACGAGGGAGCAGCGACGTCATAAACTCCCGCGACTTCTGGCAGAACCTGTCCGCTTCGTCGTATGTAAGATTTATGAAACGCCTGCCGAAATACTCCCAGAAGGTGTTGCGACCGTCCGGGGTCAGCGGCGCCATCATCTCCGCCAGCACCCGGTCCTGAAACCGCTCGCGGTGGAGGCCGATGTAATGAAACCTTACGAGGCTTAACTGCTTGCCGACCTTCAGCGGGTGCCTGCGAAAACTCGGCCCGACGATCAGCCCGCCGATCTCCGTCGGGCCGGATTCGTCGAGCAGCAGTCTCGCGGTGACGTGCGTCGCGCCGGTCTGGAGATCTTCGCTGAAAAACTCACGGCGTGTCAGTTCCATCGCGACGTTCGGCTTGCCGGGCCCGCCCATCCGCGAAACTACCGCCGAACCGCCGATCGTGTTCCCCGATTCGAGATCCTCCGCGATGAACATGAACGTCGGCGCCGACCCCGCCGCACCTCCCAGCGATGGGAGGTCCGGCTCGTCCTCGGCGCTGTGCTCCGGCTCACCCCGACGCACGTCCGCGAAAGATCGGGCGCTCCATCGCAACTTATTTTCAATCACGTCCCGATCCGCGGGCAGATTGATGAAGTGCACCATCTTCGCCAGTTTCAGCAGCGTGTCGAGGTCGTCGGTTTTTCCTTGCCTGATGAGGAACATCGCGCCGCGCTCCCGTGGTTGAACGATCACATCAACGCCGCGTGCTTGGCCAAGCTCAGCTCGACGATCTCGAACACCGGCCCCCAGTCGTCTTCGCGCATCACCCCGAGCGGCGGGAGCATCCGCACGTGGAACGGGCCGTGCCCGCAATAGAATGTTATGACTCCCTCGTCGTAGAGGGTCCGGCACAGACCTGTGATCGCGTCCCTGGCGCCGGCGAACGGCGTGAAGCGCATCATCCCGCCGCGTCCCGCGACGATCTCCACGACATCCCGCGTCGTCGGGAACCACTCTGGGTGCTTCTGCGCCAGCGCGGTCACGCGCTCGGTGAAGATGCGGTGATGCCTGGCGTTGGAGCCGCCCTCGCCGTAGTAGTCACCGTCGCGCAGCCGTTCGAGGACACGCCGACCGACGCGCAGCCCGACCGTCGAACTTATGAATGTGCCCGACAGGAGGCCGGGCTTCGGGTTATAGTCCGCCGAGTAGAGCGCCGCGCACGCCTGCGACATCTTCCCGATCGTGCACACGTCGATGTAGTCGCCCAGCCCGTGCGCATCGAAGCAGAACATGCGTTCCGTCCTGCCGAATGTCTGGACTTCGTCGTCCCAGACCGCCACCCCGCGATCCTTGCATACGCGCATGAGCGCCTCGTGGAACTCCCTCGGCGCCGAGCGGAACCCGCCCTCGCCCTGGATCAACTCGAACACGAAGCACGCGTGCTGCTGCGGGTATCGCGCGAGGTACTGTTCGAGATGCCAGACGCACATATCGATGTAGCGCGAGCGGCCGGACTGGTCTCCCGCGCTCATGCGACGCGCCGCAGCCTCATCGTAAAACGGCATGTAATCGACGAGTGTGTTCAGCGGCAGCCCCGTCCGGCCCGCGGCGGAATCCCCGATCTGCGACAGCGTCCACGTCCGCCCCATGAAACAGTCCTGGAACGCGATCACCCTGCTCGCCGGTGCGTGCTTCTGGAAGCACACTTTCAGCGCGCTCTCGTTGGCCATCGCGCCCGAGTTCGTCACGAACGCGTGCTTGAGCCGGCTTACTTTCGACGCCTCGCCGACGAGTGTCTGTGCGAAGCGCACGGCGTCGTCGTTCATCTGCAGGTTGCCCTGCATGACCGTGTCGCCGAGCGCCGCCTCGACCGCGACATCGGCGAATTCCGGCTCGGAATGCCCGAAGAAATGCACTCCGATGCCGCAGATCATGTCGAACTTGACCGATCCGTCGGCGAGTTCGACCAGCGCGCCGTTCCCCATTCCCGAACCTATGAATGGGTAATAAAGCCCGCGCCCGCGCACCTCGGCGGCCTCGGCGAGCAGTCGGTCGTACCCGATCTTGTGCTCGCTCTTCGGCCCGCGCACGCCGGTGATGGTCCGCCTCGCCCGTTCGATCTCGCCGCGGATCGAAGCGATCGCGTCGCGGACAACGGGGCTTTGGCGGAGCGTGTCGGCGGCGAGGGCGCCGGTATGTTCGGTGGTTGTCTGCGTCATGCCCGTAGTCATCGGCTGAATCCTGTCCTTTCCGCCGCGCGTTCGATCACCCGTCCGCCGCTCCCGCCGAGAGTCTCGATAAGAGAATCGCGAAGAGCGTGGAGCGTTCGACCAGGCTCGATAACTCGATCCATTCCTGGCGTGTGTGCAGCCCGCCGCCGCGCACGCCGAGTGTATCTATCGTAGGAAGCCCCGCCCGCTGGAGGATGTTCCCGTCGCAGACGCCGCCCGTGCGGGCGAACGGCAGGCGCTGATCCAGCGACTCGGCGCAATCCCGCGCCAGCCCCGCGAGCCGCTCGACCGCGGGCGTGAGGGGTTTGGCCGGGCGGTTGAAACTCCGCAGCACCGTCACCGCGGGCAAGGCGTCCGCCGGTGTGGCGAGCGCGTCTAGCATCGCTCCGATCTCGGCGCCGACCTCCTCAGTCGGGTAGCGCACATTCCCCCACGCCCGGGCGTGGTCGGGGACGACGTTGGTCGCGTCGCCGCCTTCGATCGGGCCGACGCTGAGCACGCGGCCCGCCGCGGGGTCCGCCATGGCGGCAATCTTTGTAAGAACCTCGGCGAGAGCCGTCACCGCGCTGACGCCCGAGGCGAAGTCGCGTCCGACATGCGCGGACTTGCCGCGGGTTTCGACGAGGAACTGCCCGCTCCCGCCGCGCTCGACGGCGAGTTCCCCGCCCGGGAGCGCCGGCTCCGTGCACAGGCCGAAATCGTGCCGCTGCGCTTCTGCGGCGAGCGCCGCCGCGGAGTGATAAGAACCGCGCTCCTCGTCGCTGCTGAACAGATACGCCCAGGACGCGCGAACGCCGACCTCGTCGAGCGCCTCGAGCGCGTGCAGCGCGATCACGATCCCGCCTTTCATATCAACAACGCCCGGCCCGGTCGCGCTCTTCCCGTCCGCAGAGGGAGTGAACTCACGGAACCGATCGTCGGGACGGAACACCGTGTCAAGATGCGAAGCGATCAGAACACTCGGCGCCCCCGCCGCCGGTCGCTCGCACACAACCGTCGGGGGAATTTCGCTCTCCGGAGAGGCGCGGCTCTCCGAACCGCCTGATCCCCACAACCAGCCCGGCGCCTGGTCACCAGGCAAGAACCGCGCCGAGGCGCCCAGCGTGTGCAGCCGCCGCGTCACCAGCCCGCGGAACTCGTCAAGCCCCGGTTTGTGGTTATGCCCCGTGGGTATGGCGACGTAACGCGCGAGGTCGTCCAGCATGGCGCCGGCGCGCGACGCGACCTCCTCGCACAGCCGAATCTCGAGTTCAGACAGACCGAACGCGCCCATACCCTGCACACTCTACCGATTCTGACGGGCAGGATCGCAGCGGAAAACGGAGGGATCCGAGGAGTAAAGGAAGCGGTTCCCTGTAAGCGTCATGCGCCATGTCGATAACCGTGTGTATCTTGACTTTGCCGTGTATTCCACCGCGTTCGGTCAATATCACACGCTCGCCCGCCGCCCGGCTCGGCGCCAGGCGGAGAGTTGCCCGAGATGCGTCGCGATGTGTGTCGTCACTAGATAGAAGCACGCGTCGCCGACGGTCGGGAATCGGCTCCGCCACCGCTCGATCGGCATCGCATCGCCGAAACGGACGCCTTGCGTGCCGGCTAGCGCGCTCGAAAGATCGTCATGCACGTGCACGAACTCATCCACGACGTTCTGCTTCGATCCATACACACCGATGCCCGGCTCGGGCTTTGAGTCCCTGCCGAACGGGTGACGCAGCGGGTCCGCCGGCGCCTCCCCGCGGAGCATCGCCGCGAGTGTAGGCGGGTACGCCGACAGGTGCCCGAGAATCCACGCCGGGTGATTCATCACGACGCCGGCGACCGGCTGCGCGACCATGTCCGCGTCGGACAGATCATCCACCAGCCGCAGCGCGTACCCCCGCTGCTCCCCGAGCGACCGCATCAACCCATCCACCACAATCGAAGCCATCCGTATCCCCCAAGTGCCCAGTGCCTAACTTATTCCCACCATCAAATCGAACATTTCATCCAGATTATCCGCCTTCTCGATCTCCATCACGCATCGGCGGATCTGCTCGCAGCGCTCCCGGCCGACGATCTCCTCGCCGAGCGCGTTGAACTTCACCGCGATCTCGTCCTCGGTCATCGGATCGCGCGGATCGCCTTTAGGCACATCGACTCGCATCGTGAACGACCGCCCGTCATTCAGCGTCAGCGTCACCCGGCTCGGCTGGAACTCCGGGAAGAGCGCCTCGAACTCCTTGTTAGGCACGACCTTCACCTTGTCCATCACCGGGATCAACGCCGGATCCTCTATTCTCGCCTGCTTGAACTGTCTAGGCGTCACCATCCCGTCCACCAGCCCGACCGCCAGGGAATAAGGCAGCGAGTGGTCTGCGGTCTCCTTGCTCGTCGGTCGGTACTTCGCGGGGTCGCCGAGGATGTCCGCCGCCCGCGCGACGACCTCGACCCTGATCTCGGCGACATCACCCGCTCGGATGCCGTGCTCCTGCACGCACTTCATCATCGCGGTCAGCGGCGCATGGCTGAGCGCCTCGATCGGGAACGACTTCATCCCGCAGTCCACGATCTTCCAGTGGCATCGCGGGCAGGTCGGCAGGTCGCCGACGATCTTCGACTCATCCCATTCGTGCCCGAAGACGTGGAATAGCCCTTCTTTCCCGTCGAAGATGTGCTCGGGCCCGGTGTAGCCGAGTTCGGCGAGCAGCGCCGCCTCGACGCCGGACCGTGTAGCCATCGGATCCACCGTGTTTTTCATATTCGTAAGTTTGCCCGCCGTCACGGCGCCGAGCGACGCCGAATGACTCGCGCTGATGCCGATCGCGTTCTGTATGCCCGCCGCGGAAAGCCCGAGCATCCGCCCCGCGACCACCGGCGACGCGAACGCCGTCAGCGTCGCATGATGCCAGCCGTACTCACGTATGCCGGGCATCCCCGCCTCGCACAGCCGCATCTCGATCTCGTACGCGATGCATATGCCGAGCAGCAGGTCGCGACCCGACAGCCGTTTCATCTCGCAGACGCTTGTCGCCGCGGGGATGATGTCCGACGGGTGCGAAGGATCCTGCTTCCAGTAAATATCATTAAAATCCATGGCCCGGATCATCAGGCTGTTGAGGAACGCCGCCTGGATTGGGTCCGTCCGCATCCCGCTGACAAAGACGGTGCAGGCGCCCTGCCCTCTCCCACCGGGAGAGCGGCCGGTGGAGTGGGATTCCGTCCCCCCCTCTACCCCCGGGAGAGGGGGCCGTGGGGTGAGGGGTTTCATACCGACAACTCCCCCTGAAATACTTGACACGGCGACGTGACAATCCCCGCCGAGCCGCCGCGCCAGTTCCACCGCCCGCTCGACATCCTCCTGCCGCGACCCGCCGAGCGCGCAGCCGAGCGAATCGAACAGGAACAGTTTCGCAGCGTGCACCGCCTCGTCGGACAGATGCCCCGGCGACAACCCGGCCGCCCACTCGGCGATCGTCTTCGAGATGAACCCGGTGGTCTTGAACTTGCCTTGCGCCATGAGAACCCCCGCCCGGCGGGACGCCAGGTCACTGGTGAACAACACACGATAGACGCACATCGAACACGGCGCCCGCCGCCCCGCTGGGTCGCTCCGAGCGTACCACGCTCAAACACCGCCGTTCCCGATGTCCAGCGGCCACCCGGGCAAGCCTAGTAATCATCGCGCCCGCTTGATCTTCACTGCCACATGCGCAGCATGAAACGTGCGAGGCAGCCTGTTCGTTGGCTCGCCGCTCACGCCACTCTCGCCACTTCTTCCGCCACTTCCATCGTTGTGTTCGCTCCGCCGGCGCCGGCGCGGACGCCGCGCACGTCGTAAGTGGCGACTCTGCCTTCCTGGATCACGCGGGCGACGGCGGCCTCGATCCGTTCGGCGGCGTCGGCCTCGCCGAGCCACTCAAACATAAGTTTTACTGTCAGGATCATCGCCATCGGGTTGACGACCATTTTTCCCGAGTACTTCGGCGCCGAGCCGTGCGTCGGCTCGAAGACCGCGTAGTCGTCCCCGATGTTCGCCGCGGACGCGAAGCCAAGCCCGCCGACGAGGCCCGCGCACAGGTCCGAGATGATGTCGCCGAACATGTTCTCCGCGACCAGCACGTCGTAATCCTGCGGGTTTTTCAGCATCCACATGCAGATCGCGTCGATGTTGGCCTCCCACGGCTCGACGCCGGGGAAATTCTTAGCCACGTCGCGGAATACGCGTGTCATCAGCCCGCCCGTCTCGCGGAGGACGTTCGGCTTTTCGACGAGCGTGACGCTCCGTCGGCTGTTGGTCTTCGCATACTCGAACGCCTGCCGGCAGATGCTCTCGCAGCCCTGCCTGCTCATGATGCGCGTCGAGACCGCGATGTTTTCCAGGCCTTTCGCTCTGAAACGTTCGAGGCGCTTGGCGTGCCCGACCTCGGGGTCTGCCATTGCGTTATAAATTTTTTCGGGGAGCGGGAACCATTCGACCCCGCCGTACATGCCTTCGGTGTTCTCGCGGAAGACGACGAGGTCGATGTCGTCGCGTAGATTGAGGGGGTTCCCGGGGTACGCCTTGCACGGGCGGAGGTTGGTGTGGAGGTTGAAGAGTTGGCGGAGTTTGACGATGGGGCTGAAGTAGTCGAGTCCTTTGTTTCGAAGATCGGGCGCGAGTTCGGCGGCTGCTTCGTCGCGCGGCTTGCTGGTGATGGCGCCGAAGAGTGCGCAGTCGGTGTTCTTCAGAATGTCGATCGTGCGAGCGGGCAGCGGGTCGCCCTCGGAGCACCAGAACTCCCAGCCGATGTCGGCGGGGATGTACTCGGCGTCGAACTTCATCGCGTCGAGGACGACCCGTGCCGCCGCCATGACGTCCTGCCCCACGCCGTCGCCCGGCATCCACGCGATTCGGTACTTGGCCATGATGCGCGCTCCTCTGCTTGTGCTCGTTAGAAATTCCCGATCGGGGGCAGGATATCACCCGGCCCGGGTCCGGGTGCTCGGCTATACGCCGTGCTGGGCTTCGCATGGTTGAGTGTCGCAACGGCCGGGCTACGTGCCGCGGATCGGATATATCTGCAAACGTTCCGCGACCGGCGCGGCGTTTATTGTGGTCCGCTCAGCCGATGTCGGATCGCTCTTGCCCGGTGTCGTCGTACCGAACCCACGCGAAGTAGCCGAAGGTTCCGATTATCGCCAGCGCGACGATGATCGCAAAAACGGCGCCGATGAAAACGCCGACTCCCGCTGTCCCCGCAAGGAAGATCAGCAGCAGCCACCATAGATCACGCAGAGCGCCGAGTAACCGATTCTTCATAGCGAGGAAAATATATCTGATCGGGGCGCGCGTTCCCGTGGCACGGACGTCTCCCCCGTGCAAGAAAGCCCAGGGACGAAATCCCCTGGCTATGCATCGCACGACGACGGCTGCGCAACCAGGACACAGCACTGTTCGTACCTCTCCCCCATCCCTCTCCCAAGGGAGCGGGGGTTAGAGCCAGTCGCGCGGCTCGGGGCTGCCGTGGCGAGACCTGTGCCGCGAGATCGCGGATATTTCTTATATATCCCGCCCCGCGTCGGCGAGGCGGGCTCGGATCACAGCCTCGGCGCCGCCCATCGAGACGAGTTCCTGCGCGACGGGGGACAACGGCGGGAAGTCGAACTCGCCGTCGGATGTTCTCGCGACCGAAGCCGCGAAATCGAGCGTCAGGTCCGGCCCGGGGATCGTCGCAGCGCCCGCGGCCCGCTCGTCGGCGAGCCGGAGCATCAGTGAATCTACAAGCCCCGGGCACTCAATGCAGATGAAACCGTTGTTATAAGCATTGCGCGCGTAGGTCTGGCTGAATGACTCGGCGACGACGCAGCGAATGCCGAAAGACGCGAGCGCTGTCGCCGCCTGCTCTCGCGAAGAGCCGGTCCCGAAGTTTCGACCCGCGACGATGATGTCGCCGGGCCGGGCGATGCGCTGGAACGCGGGGTCGTAGTTGAGCATGGCGTGCGCGCCCTGCTGCTCAAAGGTGATGTCGTCGCGGTATGTTACGTCCTTGCCGTAGATGCCGTCGGTGTTGAGATCATCTTTCGGGAGGAGGATCACCCGGCCCGGAATGCGCTCGGGAAAATCTTCGCGTATCGCGATGGTTGATTGGCCGCGTTTCGGTCTGGTGTTGAAACGACATTCACCGCGCACGCGCGGCACAGGATCAGCCGATGGCGCGTGCGTCCAGCCTGTGCCTATGTGAAGTGCCTCCGGTCCGCACACTCTGCCCGCGATCGCGCTCGCCGCGACAACCGCCGGGCTTGCGAGATAACATTTAGCTTCCCGGCTGCCCATGCGGCCTTTGAAGTTGCGATTAGTGGCGCTGATGCCGATCTCGCCGGGCTCGAGCGTGCCGCGGCCGAGTCCGATGCAGGCGCCGCACCCGGGCGGGAGTTCGATCGCCCCCGCGGCGATGAGGTCGCCCCAGTATCCGAGCCGCTCCGCGTCTTCCTTCACCCTGCTCGAAGCGGGGGCGAGGTAGAACTCGACGGACGGCGCGACGCGCCTGCCTCGCACCACTGCGGCGGCGGCGGCGAGGTCCTCCAGCCGGGCGTTCACACAGGACATAAGATACGCCTTGTTGATCGGCAGCGGCGATCTTTCGAACTCCGCGATGGGCGTCATTGTCTTCACGTCTTCCGGGCCGGACACGTGCGGCGATACGGACGCCAGATCCAGCGTCAACTCACGAGAATAGAACGCGCCGGTGTCAGGCTCGATCGAGGCGCGCTCGGCCCACCAGCGATCAACGTCGGCCCGGGTGTAGCGGGGGATGACGGGCGAGACGCCCGTCCCGATGGTGCTGGTCTTATGTTGTGCGCTGTCCTCGTACTCGTGCGCTAGTTCATTCAGGAAGTCGCGCAGACGCTCGTCGAATGGGAACATGCCGACGAGCGCACCCCATTCGGTCGTCATATTGGCGATCGTCATGCGTTCCTCGACGGAGAGCGACGCCACGCCCGCGCCGGCGAATTCGACGGCGCAGTTGAGGACTTCGTCGCTGTTGAAATAGCCGCACAATGTGACAATGACGTCTTTGCCGGTGGCGCCGGGGGTCAGGGCGCCGGTGAGTTCTACACGGGCGAGCTCGGGGATCTGCCACCACGTCTCGCCGGTCGCCCAGATCGCTGCGGCGTCGGTGCGGACGACGGGAGTGCCGACGGCGGCGACGGCGCCGTAGAGGTTCGAGTGCGAGTCGCTCCCGACTACGAGCGATCCGGGCGTGACGTACCCTTCCTCGACCATGACCTGATGCGCGATGCCGCGACCGGGCGGGTAATAATCAATCCCGTGCTCGCGGGCGAAGGCTTCGATCTTCGCGTATTTCCCAAGATTCTCCGGCGACGTGTTCTGCACGTCGTGGTCCATCGCGAAGACGGGCTGACGCGGGTCTGCGATCGCTGGCAGAACAGGCGATTTTCCCGTTTCAGAATTAAATATCGACCTGAACTTCGGAATCACCGCGCCGGTGTTGTCGTGCGTCATCACGTGCTTTGGGTGGATGCGGACGAAATCGCCGGCGTGCACACGGGCGCCCGCCTCAAGCCCCGCGGCGTACCGCTGCACGATCTTCTCAATCGCCGTCTGAGGCATGATGTCAACCCTGTCGCGCTTCTTCATGGAGCACAATCAAGTCCGGCAGATCGTTCTTTAGGACCGCCCACAGTATGTCCGGGTCCACGAGGTCGTACCCGTGCGACACACGGTTGCTCATCCCGATGATGAGCGGCCGGTGGATGTCCGGGTATTGATAGCGCCTTTGCAATGAGACGCGATTGGCCGCATCGCCGACGATCTCGACGAGCCGGGTCAGCGCGTGGTAGAGCATCCTGTCCGAGTCAAGATCGCCGCGGGTTCGGCTTTGCGCGATATCGACGGCTTCGCGCGCGTGATCGAGCATGTGCCTGAGCGGCAGGTTGTCGTCATGCTGCGTCATACACACGCTCCGGGCGCTTCTTGACGCGATCACGGATCGCATCGCTGAGAAAACCGGGCGTGAGCAGATCGACGCGGCGCCCGAGCAGAGCCGACGACTCGTCCTGCATCGCTACGAAGCGAAGCCCCGGCGCCCTGGCTGGGATCAACTCGACGAGCACGTCGATGTCGCTGCCCGGGCCGCAGTCTTCTCGGAGCGCGGAGCCGACGATCGACATGCGGGCAACGCAGTGACGCTCGCAGAACGCGCGGATCTCTTCGGTCGGGAGTGTGGACAGGTCGAGCGGCATGAAGGAAGTATACCCGAGGCCCGGGCAGTCACGTGGCGCCGATCACTTGCGTCCGAGAGCCTTGGCTATGTCGAAGTCCACGAAGTCGGCGTGGTGGAAGATGATGCTCTCGATCGAGCGATCGACCTTGTCGCCCTCGTGGCTGTGTGTGGCGACGATGTGCATGACCTCGGGCGGGATGTTGTGTTTGTAGCACATCGCCACGCCGCTGAAAGGATGGCGGAGCATGTCGCCGAACCTGCCTTTGACCAGTTTTCCGCCGACTTTGTCGAACTCGAGCGGCTTACCGACGTCGGCGAGCAGGGAACCGGCGATAAGGTGGTCGCGGTGGATCGGGACGCGCCCGCCGAAGATGCTGTTCAGCACGTCCGCGATCGCCATGCACTGGCGGGCGCACGAGCGGAGGTGCTCGATGAAGCGCAGGTCGATGTCGCCGGCGAGCAGCGTGAAGGGTATCGAGCGGAGTTCGTCGAACGTCCAGCCCTTGCCCCCTGCGCCGGTGGTTATGGCTTCGGACCAGACCGCGGCGACTTTCTCACGCAGCCCCGCGTCGGCGATCTCCATTATTTCGGGAAAAAGTTCCGCGATCTCATCGACTGTGTGTGGCATTGCTCAGACTCCTGACGTGCGGGGCATGGTTGAACGCAGAGGAAGACAGAGGAAAACAGAGTTGAGGATTGTGGTGATCCAATGAATATGTATCTATTACTATTAGTGCCGCAAACATACTGCCGATGTCGGCGCCGGCCCCCCTCTTCCTCCTCCGAATTCCACTGCGTTCACCCCTTCTCTGAAGGGATGGTTTGGTCCGCCGGGCCGTCGTATACGTGGTTGGCGGGGTCGATGCGGCGCATGGGTTTCATGCGTGTCTGCTCCTCGCGGGTGTGGGCGACGAGGCCGGCGGCGCGGGCGATGACGAAGAACCCGTTCATGACGCCGGGCTCGTAGCCGAGGTCGAGGAGCACCGCGGCGATGGCGCCGTCCACGTTGATCGGCAGCGGCTTGCCGGTGCGCGCGAATGCGGCTTCGAGAGCGCGCGCCGCGGCGATCGCTCCAGGCACGGGTTCGATGCCTTCGGTCAGCCCTGCTTCTTCGGCGAGATGAAAAAGCCTGGCGGTCCGCGGGTCGGCGGTGTGCAGGCGGTGGCCGAAGCCGGGGATGCGCTCGCCGCGGTTCTTATATTCGTCGATTACGCGGAGCGCCGCGTCGCCGATCGCGCCTTCGAGCCGAGTGAGTTCGACGACTCGGCCGAGCGCGTGGGCGCAGCCTTCGATCGCGCCCCCGTGTGACTTGTTGATCGCGAGGACACCGGCGGCGACGGACTGGCTCAGGGATGCTCCGGTGGACGCGACGGTGCGGGCTGCGAGGGCGCTCGGCGGCGTGGCGCCGTGGTCCGCGCTGGAAACCAGCGCCGCCTCGATCAAGCGTCCCACGGCGGGAGACGGGAGATCGCCGGTCAGAAGCAGATGCACTACGGCGCCGAAGGACACTCGGCCCATCAACTCGGCGATGTCGTAGCCGCGGATCGAGACTTGGTTCGGCTCGATCTTCGTGATCGCGGTGGGCCAGGCGTCGGTCATTCAGGCTCCTTCGAGGCTCGAATCGGGCGGGGTTGAACGCTGAGGCAGACAGAGGGGGAAGAGGGAGACGGCTCTGAGGTGGCGGGGTCTTCAAGTTCAGACTTAAAATTAGTGTGACGGTGATATTGGTCACCATACGGAGATTCAATACCTGATAGATGTTTCACATTCGTAACCCACTTCAATGTGATTTCACGCTCGGGTGGTCTGCACATCCGGCCATCCGCGCCTTCAGGCCGTTGCCCCTCCGTCACCCTCCGCGTTCCTTCCCCCTACCGCACAGCGCCGGCTTTGATGAGCGTGAGAACGGTCGCGGCGGGTAGATCGCCGAAACTGTCTACGACGGAGACACCGGCGTTCCGGAGGGCGCGGACCTTGCCGGCGTGCGTCCCGCGATTGCCTTCGATGATGGCGCCGGCGTGGCTGAAGCGTGTGCCTTCGCGGGCGGCTTTTCCGCCGACGTACGCGACGATGGGTTTGGTGACGCTCCCGTCGAGCACGAGTTCGGCGAGGTCTTCTTCCTGACTGCCGCCGATCTCGCCGAAGACGACGATCGCCTCGGTCTGCGGGTCGTTCTCGAATAGGAGCGCGACATCGGGGATGCGCAGTCCGAGGACGGAATCCCCGCCGACGTGGACGAGTGTCGAGAGTCCGACGCCGGCCTGGCCGAGGTAATAGCCGCAGGATGAGGTCATCCCTCCGGAGCGGCTGATGACACCGACATTGCCGCGACGGAACCATGCTCGTGCGGATTCGGCTCGGCCGCCGATCATGCCGACGACGGCGCGACCGGGCGAGAGCACGCCGAGCGTATTTGGTCCGATGAAGGCGGCGTCGCGTTCGCGCGCATGCCCGGCGATGCGCATCGCGTCCCAGACGGGGACACGGTCGGGGACGAGCACTACGAGTTTGACGCCGGCGTCGAGGGCTTCGAACGCTGCCGATTGGACCAGCGGAGCGGGCACGAAGACGGCGGAGATGTCGATCGGGCCGCCCGAGTCTCTTCGTGAATGCGCCATTGCGTCGGCGACGGTGTTGAAGACGGGCACGCCGTGGACGCATTCGCCGGCTTTGCCGGGTGTGACGCCGGCGACTACGTTCGTGCCGAAATCGATCATCAGCCGGGTTCGCGCCCGTCCCTCGCGGCCGGTGATGCCTTGGACGCAGACACGTTTTGTTTCGTCGATGATGATAGCCATCAGCGAACGGCTCCGACGTTTGATGCCGCGTACGCGTCGTCGAGGCCTCGGATGGGGATGTCGACGAATAGGACGGGGACGCCTGCGCGCGCTAGTTCGACCTCGGCGGCGATGAGTTCGGTGTCTTTGATCGAGGCTGTTTCGGAGGATTCGACGAGTGTGACGGCGCCTGAAGCGGCGAACTCGAAGACGCCGGGCGCGTGCTGTTCGATGATCGCCACGGCGCCGGGAGTGACGGCGGCGGGGTCAAGCCAGCACGCGCCTTCCCACCCGGAGCCGAAACGCACGGGGAATGACAGGGACGACGCGGCTCCGACGTACTGCGGGATGCGTCGCGGCCTCGGGATCCACATCGCGCCGGCGGCGGATTCGACGAGCGCTCGGAACCGCGAGGCGATGAACGACGGGGTGTGGTCTTTCTTATATCCCTCGACGACGCCGGGCAACGAGCGGCATGCTTCTTCGAGGATGGTGACGGCGCGGTCTTCGCTGTTTCCGCCGAGGCGCACGAGCGTGGGGATATTGAGGTTGAGTTCGAGGAATGCTTTGGCCAGCCCGTACGCGGAGTGGTACTGCTCCTGGCTTGCTACGCCGGAGCCGGAGCCGAAGTAGCCGAGGATGTTTTCCTGCGCGAGGATGATGCGGGCGGCGGCGTAGACCTTCGCGGCGCTGGGGTTGCCGCTGGTGTCGGTGAAATTCGCGGGAGTGAAGCCGGTTTGCGAGAGGGCGTCCATGCTCATCATGGAACCGCCGCCGCCGGCGCCGTGGAACCCGACGGCGAGGTCGCCCGGCTCGACGGGTAGGCGCGCGAAGTAGAACGTCCCGCGGTGATCGGCCTGTTCGATCGCGTACGCGATGCGCTCGAGCGCGGTGGGCGGGTGGTCGAGTTCGCGAGCGATCTCTATGCCGAGTTCGGGATGGCGGAACACGGCGTAATCGTCGATGGTCATCCGGCAGTCGGCGGCGATGACGCGGCCGTCGTCGGTCGTTACGAGCGGGTTGATTTCCAGCGACCGAGCCTCGAAGTCGCGCGCCAGGCACACGGCGGATTCGATCGCGTCGGCGATCGCGGGCCGCCGGGAGGGGTGGATCGGAGAGTCGGCGAGGAGGCGATCGAGTTCGGCGCGGTCCGGGCCGGAGTTCACGTCGATCGGCAGGCGGTGGACCTCGGCGGCGCGATCCTCTACGCCGGTCCCGCCGGCGAATGAAATAAGCAGGATCGGGGCGCGGGCGGCGTCGTCGATGCTCAGCGATACGAAGAGTTCGTCCGCGATCGGGACGCGTTCCTCGACCAGTAGAGCGGTGACGGGGAACGCGCCGACGCGCATCTCCAACAGCCGGGCCGCTTCATCATGTGCCTTCTCGGGGGAATCGACGAACGCCACGCCGCCAAGGGCTTTGCGTCCGGTGGTCCAGGCCTGAATTTTAAGAACGGCGGCGCCGCCGAGCTCGGAGCATGCGTTCGCAGCGTCGTCGGGATTGCTGACGACGCGCCCGCGCGGGATGGTCACGCCCAGCCCGGCCAGGAGTGACTTTCCCTGATGTTCGTGCAATCGCGCCACAGTTGCTCCGGCCCCTCCCGGCGAACTCGGGAATCCGATCGTACCGCGGTAATTCTCTCACGCAAGAACGTGTGGAGTTCATTCGGGCCATACTCCGCGGAAGACTTCGGTGGCGGGGCCGGTCATGGTGACGCGGTTGGTCTCTTTGTTCCAGGCGATGCGGAGTTCACCGCCGGGGAGCCGGAGGGTTGCTTCGCGGGCGAGGCGGCCGGCGAGGACGCCGGCGACGAGTACGGCGGAGGCGCCGGTGCCGCAGGCGTGTGTGCGTCCGCTGCCGCGTTCCCAGGTGATCATCGTGGCGGCGTCGGGCGACTGCACGGTGACAAAGTGGGCATTGATCCGTTTGGGGAAGGCGGGGTGATGCTCGATGATCGGGCCGACGGTGTCGACCTCGCCGGGCGACGGGAGATCATCAACAAAGGAAATAAAGTGAGGATTGCCCATCGAGACGAGGACGCCGAGGTGGCCGGCGACGCGCCAGAGGTCGGCGTCGCGCTCGCGGCCGGCGTGATCGAGTCGGTCGCGACGGGCGGGGATTTCGTCCAGTTGCAGGATGGGTTCGGCCATATCGACACTGACGGAATCGACGGCGCCGTCGCGGAAGTGGGCCGAGGCTGTACGGAGTCCCGATGCGGTGGCGACGGTGAGTGTTCGATCGCGTTCTGCGGATTTCGGGCGCGACGCCCGCGCCTCGGCGGGATGTGAATCGGCGAGGTCGTAGCCGCGTTCGGCGACGAGTTTCACGATGCAGCGGATGCCGTTGCCGCACATCGCACCTTCGGATCCGTCGGCGTTGAACATTATCATCCGCGCGACGGCTTCAATCTCTCCGGGGGGAGCGACGACGATCAGCCCGTCGGAACCGACGCCAAACCGGCGATCGCTCATCGCGACGGCGAGGGCGGGCAGGTCGTCGCGGCGTGCGAGGTCTGGATGGGCGAAGGCGTCGAGATAGACATAGTCGTTGCCGATGCCTTGCATTTTGATGAATGGGATCATGGCTGATCTCTGTCAGTTGAACCAGTTTGATTAGCGGTGTTTGCGCGGTTGCCGGCGCTGCTGGCGTCGGCGACGGAGGCCGCGATAAGCCCCGCTATCGCGAGTAAGACGAGCAGTTTCATCCATCCCGCGGCGCGATCGACTTTCATGCGTCCGACGGGCGCTCCGACGAGTGCGAGGATGCGCCGGCGCCTCTGGGAGATGCTCCCGTGACGCCAGGTGAACTTGTCGGGCGGGATGTGGTTGAGCCTGGCGACTCGGTCGAGCGCGCCGGCCATGGCCTCGGCGTCGTCAAAGTTAATAATATTTCGGTCGGCGGACTCGGCGGCGTCGCGGACAGCGAAGGCGTCCGCCTGCCGTTCGAACAGTCTGCTGATGAAGCCGAAACCGACAAGCCCGAGGGCGAGCATCAACGCCAATCCGACGCCATCGGACACGCCGGCGGCGATACCGTCGGTGCGCTCGACCACGCCTTCAAGCATCGACGCGAGGGATCCGACCGCGACCGAGGCCCAACCCAGACAAGCGAGCAATCCCGCGATCAGCCAGGGCATGTGCCGGCGCCGGACGTGCGCGATCTCGTGGGCCATGACTGCGTCGAGTTGGGCGCGTTCGAGGCGTTCGATAACGGCGTCGGTGAGGAGCACGTATCGAAGCCGGGGGATCACGCCGAGCACCGCGCCGTTGAGCACCATGCCGCGCGTGTCCCAGACACGGAACCCGCCGACGCGGACCCGATGGCGCCGGCAGAGTTCGGAGAGGCGCTCGCGGAGTTCGCCTTCGGGGAGGCGGGTCGTGCGCCAGATTGCGAGAACTATCGGGGGTGAGAGCGCGAGCACAAGCCCGGCGCCGAGGATCTGTGCGACGGCGAGGGCCGCGAGCGTCCGCTCGTCGTCGGTCGGCCACGGGGACCAGCCCCATCGCTCGGCGGCGAAAGTCACCGACTCGGCCCAGACCACGATCATCGCGAGCGGGACGAGCGCGCCGAAGAGAGTTGAGCGTAACTTTTCAGATGTGTAACCGAGCCGGGTCGGCGCGGCGTGCACGGGAGTGCCCTGGTCGATCGCTCGAAGGAGCACGGCGTCGTGCAGCCTGCGCTCGATCGGCTCGAACGACCACCAGCCCGCGGCGTAGACCGCGATCACGGGGGCGAGCGCGAGCGCCTCGTCTACGCCGACCCAATCCCCGATCGCCGAACGCACGACGCCGACCCATCCGAGCAGGAACACACCGGCGAGATAGGCGAGGCCCGTCGCTGCGCGCGACGCGGTGAGGGCGTGATCGGCGGATCGGAGGGCGCGGGCGCTGCCGGTGCGGTCGAGCCTGCGCCCGGCGAGGTGGATCGCAAAGTGCGTGGCGAGCGCGATGAGTGTGAACGAAAAGAGGATCACGCCGACGGCCCATGAATCGGGCAGAAAGCGGTCTCCCGCGTGGCCGACGGTGTCGGCTGCGAGTGTCGCGACGGCGGCGATGAGTATCAGCGGGTGGAGCATGTCAGCGCGGCCGGCGGATCATGCCGAGATCGACGCGCGCGCCGCCGGGCTGGTAATAGTCGGCGTTGAGCGTGTCGCCGGTGATAAACGTAAAGACCAGGCACGCGGCGCCGAATCGGTCGGCGTATTCGATGTCCCCGGCGCCCGGGCCGGCGTACTCGGCGTTCCGCGCCGACTGCGCGTGAAAGTGATAATGGTACATGCTCGCGGCGCTCGATTCGATCATTTCGGGAGACGCGACGAATCGGCGATCGCTGATGCGCTGGCCTGGCCTCGGGGGGAAGAGGCGCGCGGTGAAACCCGAGCCGAGCGCGTCGATCAGTCCGCCGAGCTCGGTTGTAGTGTCAAGGCGGTCGCGGTCGGCCTGCTCGAAGAGCGCGGCGACGACTGACGGATCTTCGATCGCGCGATCGGCGATGCGGATCAGGAGCAGATCGGCCCATGCGAGCGAGTCGCGCCACGCGGAGAAGGTCTCGCGTGCGGCTTTGAAATCGACTACGCCGTCGGTCCGCGGGTGTCGCTTTCTGCCTTGCAGGGAAGCCTCGATAGCGTCGGCGTGATCGGCGTGGGTCATGTCGAGCCAGCCCGGTTCGTGCGTCGCGGTCCATGCGAGCGGCGCGACATGCCGGAACGCGATCCCCCGCGATTGCTCGTCCGAAAGGCCGACGCGCACCGCCGAGACGGTCCGCCAGAGCTGATGATGCTCGGGCCGGCGTAGTCGGCGAAGATACTCGATCTGTTCAGCAGTTCGAGGGACGGCGCCGAGATCGCGCGCACCGGCGCGAAGGTCATCAAGCATCGGATCGTCCGAGCCGGAGGAGTCCGCGAGGATGAACGAGCGCGTGGCCTCGCCGTCCGGGTCGATGCGCTGGGTCAGCGTCCACGCCGCGGCTCGGGCGCGCTCGCCGGCGTCGTCCTCCGCCGGCCGCGCAAAGATGTTGAATACGGTTTGGAGAACGTTAGTTTCAGGGAAGAGCGCCGCGAGCGCCGCACGTTCGGGGCGTTCGTCGTCGGGCGGCTCGACTACTTGCCTGGCCCAGGATCGCACGAGCGCGGGGGCGAGTTCGGTCCAGCCACGCTCTGCGGCGAGCCGGCTGACGGCTTCGATCATCGACCAGTCTGTCTCGGTCGGGAGCATCAAAGAGAGCATCCGGGCGGAGTCGTCGGAGTCGTGTTCTACGAGTGCCTCGATCGCAACCAGCCGCACCGCCGACGGCGACGTTCGGCGCCAGGCGACCGCCTTGAGCGGCTCGCGGTCGGCGCGGGCGGCATCCTGAGAGAGGAGGTCCGAAGCGAGAGACTCCGCCGCGCTGACCTGCTGGGCGGTCGTGGTCTCCCGGTCAGCGATAATCGCAGCGGGGTCGATCGGCGTGGCGGACTGCCCGCCGGCACATCCCGATAGCCCCGTGGCGGCGAGCATCCCCAGCAGCAGCGCGAGGGGCCGGCTTGCTCGTGTGGCTTTCGCGTCCTTCATAGGTCTGAGAATAGCCTCCGCGGAGACTTGGATCGTGGACAAGCGGCCCAAGGGATTGGCCCGGCGGGCGGGATCGCCTACCATGCCTTGACCCGGGGGGCCGAATGGCACGCGCTACGACACAAACTCAGCACATCCAGCCCGCGGAATTCCGCAGCGAACTGCATCAGCGGGTCGCGGAAGTTCTCGAACTGATCCGCCCGTCGATCCAGAGCGACGGCGGAGATATCCAGCTCGTCGCGGTCGAGCCTTCGGGCCGGGTCCGGATCCGGTTTCAAGGCGCCTGCCTGGGGTGCCCGAGCAGCACTATGACCCTGAAGTTCGGCATCGAGGAAAATCTGCGCAGGCATGTGGCGGGCGTGACCGAAGTCGTTGCAGAGAATGGCTGAACCATCGGAATCGACCGCGGGCGCTGGAGAGCGTCGGCAGCCGATTATTCATGAGAGCTTTATGTGCGGGGCAAACCCGGTCACCGCGAAGGAGCATTCAGATGGGACTGGAAATAGCGCTGGATGAACTTTACGCGACGGGGTGGCTGGCGCTCGACACCGCCGGTTGCAGCCATGCCCCCGACGGCCGGCTTTATCCCAGCGTCGAACGGGTCCACGAGGAGATGGCCCGGGCTGGGTTCGCACTGACGATCCGCTATGTGGATCTATTTGACTGTCATCGGGCGGAGTGGGCGGACACGGGCGGCGTCCCCGCGGGCGCTGTGGTCGGACGCAGCGCGGCCGAGGCCGCCGTCTACGCCCTGAGCCGATGCCGACGCCGGCACGCGGACGCCCCGGCCTGACGAGCTCGGCTACCGTCCCGTCTCGGGTTGGTTGACGCCGTCGGCGAGCGCCGTACGATGCCTGCCCCCGGTCGCATATGCGCCGGCGCCTTGGCCCCATCGTCTAGCCTGGTCCAGGACGCCAGGTTCTCATCCTGGAAACCGGGGTTCAAATCCCCGTGGGGTCACTTGTTCATCTTGATCGGTGTCGGTTGGAGGCGCAAAGTTTGCGCCTGGAGTGTTTTAGGACTCACGCCTGACGTTCGGTTCACGGGATTCCCTCTTCCCGGGCGGTGTCGCGGCTGCTACGCTGGTGCTGTGGTGTGTGGTGATTCCGGCGGCCCGTGGTGGGGCCGCCCGTGGACAGGAGGTCCGCAACATGCTTGTTATAACCCGGCGTGAGGGCGAAGAAGTGGTGATCGGCGATCCGCGCAACCCCGTCGGAGTCGTGCGTGTCGCGGGCATCCGCGGCGACCGCGTCCGGCTCGCGTTCGATTTCCCGCGCGATATCGATGTGCACCGCAGGGAAATCGCCGATCAGATACTCGATCAGATCGCGGTGACCATCCCGGCGCCGATCGCATCGGAACACGATGCCGCGCATACATGACATACTACGCACGGGCGAGACGCCCGTGCCACTGTGATTTTCACGCATGGGCGGGACGCATGTGCCGCTGGATTATCAGCGCGAGGCGACAGCGCCGTGCCACCGAGTTCGGTCCTCCGAACTCGGTGCTTCATGCCGGGCGTCGCGGCAGTTCGCATGTTTACCGCGCGAAGCACCGACTTCGGCCCCGAGCCGTCGAAGTCGGTGGCACGGTCGGCCCGACACATATATACGCAAGGCGCTCTAAGTGATATCAATCTACCGCGGACAGTCGTAATATATCACTTGTGTCACTTGCGGTCAGCGGCCGACGCCGAGGCGCGCCGCGACGGCGCGACGAGGGCGATCGGCTCGTCGGCTGTCGGGATCGGCGGGGCGCCGCTGGGCGGCGGCGGCGGGCTGGGGTCGATCGGCGCCCAATCCACTCGGCCGGCGCCGAGTAGTGTGCCCGTTGCGAACGCGAGATCGACCTTCGAGATCTCGTACTCCGTCAATGCGCGTATCTCTGCGAGTTGGGCGTCGGCGAGCCGGGCCGCGGCGTCGAGGACGTCCGTGCTGGTAGATCTCCCGACGTCGAACTGACGCTGCTCGGCCTGGAAGGTTCGGCCCGCGAGGATCGCGGACTGGGCCGCGGCGAGGATGCGCTGCCAGCCTGAATCGAGCGTGTCCACCGCGTCGAGAACCTCCTGCTTGATTGCGAGTTCGCGCGCCTCGCGCGACGCGAGCCGCTGGAGCCGGGTGAGTATCGAACGTTGCACGCGCGCCTTGGCGGCCTCGTTGCCGATGGGCGACTCGAACTGGAGCGCGAGGATCCAGTCATCGAAGTCGCCGGTGGTGAGCGATGTGACGGATTCGTTGATCGAGCCGCCCAGGCCGTTGAGCCGGTAGGTGTAATCGACGCTGAAGAGCGGGAGAGCGCGATTGCGTTCGAACGCGACGGTGCTCTCGTCGATCGCGAGTTGCAGCTCCAGTTCGAGCAGTTCCATGCGGTTTACCACGGCGTCGGCGATCAGACGGTCGCGGTCTAAGTCAAACGGGCCTGGGTCCGGCTCGCTCGATGGGACTATCAGCAGCGGGGTCTGGAGATCAAGCCCCGGGAGGTTGATCAGGCGTTTGATCTCGCGCTGGCGCAGCAGCACGTCGTTCTGCGACGTGATGATGGCTTCGAGCCGTTGGGCGACGCCTTCCTCGGCGCGGATGATCTCGATCTCGGCGGCGTTGCCCGCGTTGACCTGACGCCGGGCACGATCAAGGAGCGCCTGGGCGAGTTCGAGTTGCTGCTGGGCCACATCGAGAGCGCGCCGAGCAGCGTAGAGACGCCAGAACGCGCGGTCGGCCGCGGCGAGTTGCCGGATCACCTCGAGCCGGGTGCGCGAACTCGTGACGCCTGCGTTGAGCGACGCGACGCGGAGAGCGTGTGTGTTGGCGCGCCTGCCCGAGTTGCGGAGCAGCGGCTGGGAGATCGACAGCTCCATGTCCGTCGTGAGCGACGGATTGAGCGTGCTGAACTGGTTGTTGGTTGAGGTGCGGTTGAACGGTAGTCGCACGGTGATCTCGCCGCCGGTCCGCAACGGGACGCGCACGCCGAGATCGTAATCGACCTGCCTTACCTCTGCGCCGATGAGCGTCGACGCGGTGGGCTGATTGAGATTAGTCACGCGCAGGTTCGAGAAGAAGACCGCCTCCCAGCGTGCTTCCTCCTCGCTGACGTTTTCGTTGGCGATCGTCGGGTCGATGAGCGCGACGCGGAGATCCAGGTTGTTTTCGAGGGTCCAGGCGCGGGCTTCCTCGACGCTCACGGGGATGGACTCAAGCCCGGCGAAGGGGTCGGTGATCGGGCTTCCCTGCGCGGCGCTGTGCACGGGGATTCGTTCTGCTTCGGGAACGTGGAAAGTGGCGATCGAGCGTGTGCGTTCGCCGGCTATCTTCATCCCGTAATCGCCGTCGAGAGTGCGGAACGGGTTGCTGCACGCGCACAGCGACAGCGAGAGCGCTCCGAGCAGGGCGGCGGAGCGGGCGGGAAATGTTTTATTCATGTCGGAGGGCCTCGATCGGGTCCAGGCGTGCCGCCTTGATCGCGGGGAACATGCCGAATATCACGCCGACGCTCGCGCTGAACGCGAACGCCAGACCGATGGCCCAGGGCGGGATGCTCGCTTGATCGAGCGGGGTGTTGGGCATATTCTGGAGCAGCAGCGTAAGCGACTGCCCGATCACAAGCCCGATCAGCCCGCCGATGGTGCACAGCGTGACGGCTTCGACTAGGAACTGCATGAGGATGATCCCGGGGCGGGCGCCGACCGCCTTGCGGAGGCCGATCTCGCGCGTCCGCTCGGTCACCGACACGAGCATGATGTTCATGATGCCGATCCCGCCGACGAGAAGCGAAATGCTGACGATTCCGCCCGCGACGGCGGTCATCCCCGCTGCGATCCCATTGAACTGATCTATCGCCTGCTGGGTGGCGAAGATGATGAACGTATCCTCCTCGCCGGGTTCGAGGCCGCGCATCTGCCGGAGGACGAACCGGATCTGCGCCTGGGCTTCGTCGGCGAGTTTGGGGTCGGTCATCTGCGCGAAGGCGTCGCGTATCCAAAGCCCGCTGTCGATCTTCATCGAGGTCGATAGCGGGGTGAAGATCTCGCTGCGGACATCCCCCCCGCCGAACATCGGCGAGATCTGCTTGGTCTCGACCACGCCGACGATCAGGAACCGGAGATCGCCGATGAGGATGTAATCGCCGACGGGGTCGCGGTCGAGATTGAGTTCGGCGATCGCCTCGTCGTTGATGATGCAGACGTAGCGCATCTCCTCTTCATCGATGCGGTTGAACTCGCGTCCGAGGATCACCCGGCGGTCCTGGATCTCGTGCCAGTCGGGCCAGATGCCGGTGACGAGTACGCCTTCCTTGGCGAGTTCACCGTTGCGGACGGTATACGAGTTGTAGTAGCGCGGGGTGATGCGCGCGACCGCCGGGGCGTGCTCGACGATCGCCTGGATCTCCGGGATCGTCAGTTGCACCTGGCGCCAGGTGATGCGGTTGCGCATTGATTCGGGGACGGTCCCGTCGAGGAACATCGTCTTGGCGCCGAACGTCTCGAACTCTCTGAGGACGTAGTTCTGAAGCCCGGTAAGCCCGGCGATGACCGCCGTCACCGACCCTACGCCGATGATGATTCCGAGCGACGTCAGCATCGCCCGCGCCTTATTCGCCCAGATCTGCCCGAGCGCCAGCACAACGGTCTGCAGGAACATCCGCACGAAGATCACGGCCTCACCCCCTCCGGTTTGCGCGTCACGACCTCGGAAAGATCCTGCATCTTCTCCGCGGTGCGCTCGATCCACGCACGGTGGATCGGGTCGCGATCCGTCGGGAGGTCTGTCTTCACCCGTCCGTCGTGCAGACGGACGATCCGCTCGGCGTGCCCGGCGATCTCCTCCTCGTGCGTCACCACGACGATCGTCTGCCCCTCGCGGTGCAGGTCGTGAAAGAGGGCGATGATCTCCTCGCTCGTCGCCGAATCGAGGTTGCCCGTCGGCTCGTCCGCAAGAAGGATGCTCGGGTTAGTCACAAGCGCGCGGGCGACCGCGACGCGCTGCCGCTGCCCGCCGGACAACTGGTTGGGCTTGTGGTGCGTGCGATCGGCGAGGCCGACACGTTCGAGGGCGCGTTTCGCCGAGCGCCTGGCGCCGAACCAGCCGTGCTTCGAGTACAGCAGCGGCAGCATGACATTCCTCAACGCGTCGGCGCGGGGGAGGAGCTCGAAGGTTTGAAAGACGAAGCCGATTTCCACATTCCTCACCCCCGCGAGTTCGCTCGCGCCCATCTTCTGGACGGGCTTGCCGTTGAGGTGGTACGTGCCCGCGGTCGGGCGGTCGAGGCAGCCCAGCACGTTCATGAGAGTCGACTTGCCCGAACCCGACGGCCCCATGATCGCCACGAACTCATTGCGGTTGATCGTGAGTTCCACGCCTTGCAACGCATGGACGCGCTCGACGCCCATGCGGTAGACCTTGCGAAGCCCGCGGATCTCGATCGCTGCGGACATATCCGTGCTTTGCTCCCGCTTGACGATCACGGCGTCCTCGCAGCGATGTCCCCGCTAGCCGCGGGCGTCTCCGCGGCGTCGGAGGCGGCGTCGTCCGCGACGGTTTCACCGACTCCATCGGTCGATGCGTCGGCGAAGGGCCGAACCGCGTCGCCGTGCTTGATTTTCTGGAGCGCCGCCCACGGGCCGACGATGATCTCGTCCCCGACATTCAGCCCGCTGAGGATCGCGGTATTGCGAAGATCACTCGCCCCGATCACGACCGGAGTAGCCACTGCTTTGCCGTCGATCCGGCGGTACACGATCCGCGCGAACGTCTTATTTCGATCCACCTCTGGCGCTGATTCCATCCCCGCGGGCAGTACGTCCACGCGCATATCCATCACGGCCTGGCTCGGAGCGATGATAACGTCCTCGATCGTCTCAACCTCGATATCGACGTTGGCCGTCAGCCCCGAGAAGATGGTGCGATCGTCCTTCGGGATCAGGCGGACCTCGGTCTCATAGAACTTAGACCGGTCCGCGGCGATCGAGTGCTGGAGCGCAACCTTCTTGACGACGCCCTCGAACACCTCGTTCGGGTAGGCGTTGATGAATATCCTGGCCACCTGCCCGACCCCCACCGGCGCGATGTCACTTTCGTCAACCTCTGTCTTGACGATCAACTCCGACAGGTCCGCGATCTCCATGATCACCGTCCCGGCGTTGTTCATGGTGCCCGTGACGACCACCTCGCCGACCTCGGCATTGAGCCTCGTCACGAACCCCTTGATCGGGGAACGGATCTCTGCGTAGCTCAGGTTCTGCTCGATGCGCGCGACCTCGGCCTTGGACGACTCAACATTCTGCTCAGCCGCGTTGAGTTCCGATTCACGTCGCTTGCGCTCGGCGTCGGCGGCGTCGAGTTCCGCCTTGCTTATGTCGCTCGACGCGAAGAGAGACTCCGACCGCTCCCAATCCGCGACCGAGTTCACGAACGACGCCCGCGCCCCCGCGAGCCTCGCCACCGAGGCCCCGAGATTCGCCTTGGCCGCGTCCAGCGACGCCTGAAGATCACGGGCATCAAGCTGTACGACTATATCCCCGGGCTTGACAGTGTCCCCTTCTTCGAACGGCAAGGCCTCGATCTGGGCGCTGATACGCGCCGAGATCTGCACACGTCGGACAGGGTCTATCGTGCCCGGCGCGCTGATCGTCCGCACTAGCCGGCCCGGCTCCGCGGCGTGGAGCCGGACCTCCGTCCCCGCCAGCCCGCTAGACGCCGTCATGGCTTCCTTGATCTGCGGGTAGAGGAACACCCCGATGCCGCCGACCACGACCGACAGCACGAGCATCGTCCCGAGAATCACCTTCATCACCGACCAGACGCCGTTCATAGCCACCCCTGTTTCGTGCGCGTGATTCGCTCCGCGCCAGATACCGGACCCCGGTACCCTCGCATCGCGGCGCCCCCTGTTCGTTCTATGGGTAAACCGGATTCCGCGTTTCACCCCATCGGGCAAAGTCCAACACTCTAGCCCGGATCGCCCCAGACAGCGGCACTCTCGTCCCGCCCGAGCGAGAAAATCACTCTGCCATGGATGCCCCGCCCATCACTATTCCAGAAACCCTGACCT
>CAZTEE010000003.1:0-28701 GCA_964611775.1 uncultured Phycisphaeraceae bacterium
GTGAAGAGATGATCGCCCGCCCGGCTGCGGATGGTCACGTCGATTGTGCGGAGCGAGCCGCGCGGCGTCGTCGATGTAAGATTCGCCGTCTGTCCTGGGCCGAGCCGGTATCTGTCCCCACGATCCTCGCGCCGTGTCCAGCGTCCGTCGCGGTATTCCTCCAGCACGGCGCCGCGCAGCAGCAGCGGCCTGTTCGCAGAACCAATATTACGACCCGACGCGTCGCGCAGCACGACCTCGAGCACCGGTGTGCGCGACTCGCTGATAAGCCCGGCGTCACCGAGCGTGACTGTCTCGCTGAACCCGCTCACGCGCGCCTCGGTCGGCGCGCCCCAATCGCCGAGGAACCCCTCCCCCACGCCGCGCGGGATCAGCAGGAACACGCCCGTCGTGGCTGCGCTCGCGCCGAAAACAACAGCCACCGACAGCCTGACGAGGTCTCGACGCCTGCGCTCGGAGGGCTGCCGCATCGTGGTGGCATGGCCGATGATTCGCTCCTCGACACCCGCGAGTTGATGCAGCAGCGACGCCCACATCAGCAGCGGGAGATACACGAGCATCGACATCCCGAGGAGCAGGTCGTTGCTGGTCAGGACCGCGCCGACCGCGAGGAACGCGCTCGTCACGAGCAGCACGCCGCGCTCGCGCACCTGCCAGCGGTCGTACAGCAGCGCGATCTGAAGCCATATAATAAGTCTCGATACAGATGTCACAAGATTCTGTATATCATCCAGTGTTCTCAGGACGGCGTACGCGAGCGCCGCGAGGACGATCAGGCTCAATACGGCGCGGGGCAGCGGATTGCCGTGCTTCGAGAACCGCACCGGCCAGGCCGTCGCCCAGACCGTCCCGACAAGCAACGCGAACAGCGGGTCGCTCTCAGCGAGCGTGTAGACGCCGATCCCTGCGCCGACCGTGAGGAATACGAGCCGCTCGACCTGTCTCGGCGCCCGGCTCAAGCCGCCCGCCCCTTGCCTATTTTGGTTGTATCGCGCTTCGCGGCGTTCTTGGATGCGCGCGCCGCGGTGATGTGCGCCGCGATCCCGGGCGCCACCGACGGATCAACCTCGCGCGCATGAACGACGATAATGGCCCTGGACGATCTTTCGTTCCGATCATCGACGGGTCTGGACCTGCGGAGGTTCTCGATCGCGTCGAGATCAAGCCGGGCGAGCGCGTCGTGGATCGGCTCGCACGACGCCGCCTCGTCGCCGCCGACATGGCTGTCGACAACTAGTTTCGCAGCGGGGATCACGAGCCGGACGCGGGCCCCGCGACGCCGGGCGATTTCGACCAGCGAAGCCGCGAGGCTGATCGCCTGTTCGTCGCGGTTGTCGGCGTGTGATTCTCCGGGCGAGCCGCCGCTGAAGGAGATCGCGACGACCACGTCCGCGTTCATCGTTGCGTATGACTCGCGGATCATGAGTGATTCGGACTTTGCCGACGCGCGCCACGCGATACGCCGGACGGAGTCGCCGGGGGCGTACTCACGCAGGCCGTAGAACTCGTCATCGCGCCCGATCCGGCGCGAGACCGTCTCTGTTCGTCCGGCGCCGGCGAGCGCCTGATCCAGCACCGCCGTCGGCGCGGGTCCGAGCGCCGGTCGTACGAGCACGGTCATGCGTTGCGTAAAGGTCGCGGATTTTTTCAGCACACCGAAGGGGAAAGTCGTAGAGACGCGCACCGCTTGCAGTTTCACTTCACCGCGACGGACGGGAACGACAAGCGCGTGCGCCGAGCGCGTCTCGCGCGCCGGGATGTGCGTTATCGCAGCGCGAACGTGGCCGAGCCTGCTGCGCCAGCCCTTCGCGCCCTTTCCGCCGACTTCTTCCGCGACAAGCCCGAACGCGGGGATCCAGCGGCTCGTGCTGCGCACCCGATAGACGATCTGCATCGGCTCGCCGACACGGCCGACCGGCGGCTCGCTGCGGACGGCCTCGATGTGCATCAGCGTCGAGCCGCTGACAAACCCGGCTACAAGGATCAGGCCGAGCGCCAGCCCGAACGCGATGAACAGCAGATTATTCTGGCTGTTGACCGCGCCGATCCCCATCAGGATCGCCACGAAGATCGCCGCCAGCCCGGGGGCATGAACGTGATATCTTCGGCGGATCTTCATCCGGGCGTTCATCGTGGCATTGTACGGCTCGGACGCCCGGCGGATCGCGGGAATCGCCTTGATTTAAACGATGAAATACTCACGGCGTAATGTTTATGATGTCGGCGTTCGGGTAGAAGTGCGCGAGGATCTGCTCCGCCGACCACCCCTGCCGCGCGTACCCCTCCGCGCCGAACTGGCACATGCCTACGCCGTGCCCGAACCCGCGGCCGCTGATGCTGACCCGGCCGTCAGCGATCTTGACGTCCACATCTCCAGACCACACAGCCGATTCACGCCCGGGCCGATCAAGCCCGGAGGAACCGGCGTGATTGAGCGCGAGGCGCAGTTCCTCGGCGCTGAGGCGCCTGAGCTTGCCGTCGCGGTCCGAGACGCGATATGTCGCGGGTCGGTCGGCGGGGTTGCGACGTTCGGGTTCGATCGAAGCGATGGATGTGATCTCGCGTATCGCCATGCCCTGGTCGGCGCCGAACGCGCGAAGCCGGCGGACGAGTTGGTCGTGATCGCGCTCGATCGACCACCTGTGCCGCGGCGAGAACGAGCACGCGCATTCGCGAGGCGCCGCCTGTATCGGACCCGCGAGATTGAACTCGAACCCCCGTCCGATCGGCCAGGTGTCGCGCGCCGACCCCGGCCTATCCCCGCAAGTACTCGAGTAATATGCGCGTAAAGTTGCCCCAAGATAAGACAGCGTCATGCCGCGCGTCCGCTCGACGGCTCGGCGGGCGCGATCGTTGGCTTCGAACCCGCCGTAGGCCTGATCGCGCGTGTCCGATTCGATATCGAAGTATGAGCCGAGCGCTAATCTTCGCTGGCGTTCGTGCAGCGCGTAACTCCGCGCCGCGATCGCCTGCGCCTCGTACGCGGCGTCCGACCAGCCCGGGTAGAGCTCGCGCGTAAGAACGCCCGGCAGGTACTCCTCGATCTGGACGTGCTCGACAAGATCGAACGCGCCGCCGGGCCTCGGATGTATCACGACGACGCCCGGGTACACGGCGCCGTCGATCGAGAGCCGTTCCGCGACCGGTTCGAAAGACACCGCCGTTCCTACCGGCCAAGACCGAGTCCGGCCGCGAGCGTCGCGGGCGAAGACTCGCTCGCCGACGCTGTAGACGCGCACAGGTGCGACTATTATTTCTCGGCTTCCCCGGCGTCGGGACGACTCGAACGCGCGTACACCACGCGGCGCATCGAGAACAATTTCTCGCATGTCGGCGGCCAGGCGTACTCGCAGTACGACCGTGCTCGCCGCTGAGGGCGTCGATGGTCGCGTTGTACGCTCGGCGTCTTCGAGCGGGCGAGCGGCGCCGGACATCAGGAGCATGGCTACAGCGGTGATCGCCAACGCCGCGCGAACCTTAACCCGGAGCATGCCCTGCACGTTGCTGAACCCGCGGCGTTCGTCTTCCATGACACACGTCCGCCCGCAGCGTTGCGGGTACTCACTCGGCCGGTGGTACTTCGACTTCGTCGTAATCAAGCGTCCGCAATGAAAGCCCGATCAGCCCGAGCCTTTCCTTCACTTCTTCGAGCGATGTCTGGCCGAAGTTTTTTACGCCCATGAGTTCCGACTCGGTCCGCGCGGCGAGTTCGCCGATCGTGCGGATGCCCAGCGACTGGAGCGCCTTGCGAGACCGAACGGTGAGGTTGAGATCGCTGATCGGTTTTTCGAGCGAGGCCTCGGCGCCGTTGCGGCGGGCGCGGTCGTAGATCTCCCGGCGTATGTGGCGGTGCGCCTCCTCCGCGCGCTGGCCGAGACGAAGCCCCTTGCTCGTGAGCATGTCGCGGATTTCCTGGAGCGACGCTTCGCCGAAGTTTTTGTACGCGAGGAGTTCCGATTCGCTGACGCGCAGCAGGTCGCCGAGCGAGCGGATGTTCATTTTCTTGAGGCAGTTTCGCGCCCGCACGGTCAACTCGAAATCCGTCACCGGCGTGTCGAGCAGCGCGTTGCGCTTGACCATGTCGCGGTCAAGATCTTCGTCGTAATACATCTCTCGCGCGGCGAGAACATCCTTCATGAACAGCCGGGCGCGGGGGTGGTTGGGGTCTGTGTCGAGGATCTGGCGGAGTGCGCGCTCGGCCCGGCCGTACTCCTCGCGGTCCTCGTACATCACAGCGAGATTAAGGAGCGCGTTAATCGGCGCGGGCCTGAACCCAGCCAGGCGTTCATAGAGCACGAGCGCTTCCTCGTCATCCCCCGACAGGTCTAGCAGATAAGCCAGCCGGAAGATCGCGTCGGTGCTTGTGGGGTCGGACGCGACGGCCTTGCGGAACGCGGCGACCGCGGCCCGGCGATCTCCTTCGGCTTCGAGACGCCGGCCGTCATCGAACGCCGACTTCGCAGCCTGCTGCTCCGCGGGGCTTGGGTTCGCGGCGCCGATCACGGTGTCCAGGACGTCCTGAGTCATCTGCTGCTGTGCTCCATGTATGCGACCGCGCCAGCGGGGCATCGGCCGCCGGTCGTGCTCGTGGTCAAGCCTTGCATAGTAGGGCCAGGGGCGGTTCGCCTCAACCGCCGCCGCCCGCGGCCTGCCCAGCGTCGACATCCGCTCGGATATCGCCCGTACCGCCCGGATCGGCGGGGAGCACGACCTCGATGGATTCGACCGGGGGCAGGTCTTTAACCGACGCCAGGCCGAACTGTTCGAGGAACGCTCGCGTCGTGCCGTAGAGCATCGGCCGGCCGACCTCCTCCGCGCGGCCGGTAATCTCGATAAGTCGTCGTTCGAGCAGGGAACGGAGAACTTCGCCGCACGCCACGCCGCGGATTGATTCGAGCTCCGCCCGGGCGATCGGCTGGCGGTAGGCGATGATCGAGAGCGTTTCGACCGCCGCCCGGCTTAGTCTTGCCCCGGCGCCGAGGTTCAGGAAAGACGCGACCGCGTCGGCATATTCGGGCCGGGTCAGCACTCGCCAGCCACCCGCGACACGCTCGATCCGGAACGCCCGGCCGGTTGAGTCGTACTCGGCATTGAGCCGCTCGATCGCGGCCTCGACCCGGGCCGACACGCCGTCACCCGTCAGACCCGCGGCGTCGGCGATCCGGCTCGACTGGGCCGACTTCGAGGCGGTGAAAAGGATCGCCTCGACCATCCCGGCGAGATCTGCGTCAACAGCAGTGGGACGGGCGTCCCCGGTGGGACGGGCGTCACGCCCGTCTGGCACATCCCCAGCCCCGGTGGGACGGGCGTCACGCCCGTCAACATCTTCAACCTGTGCCCGAGTCGCGCCCATGCCGCCCATACTACCCGGCAACCCCCGATCCCGTCCGGCCAGACGGGCACGGAGGCCCGCCCCACTGTTAATGAGGCCCGCCCCCGGGATTTGTGATTATTCCAATCACCGTGGGGCAGGCGTCCCTGCCTGCCCGTGATCAGCACACTCGCCGGCTGACCCGGCTCAGCCCTCCCTGCATTAATCCCCGCCTGTCTGTGTACCTCTGTTTTCCTCTGTGTTCATACCTCTTCACACAGGCGAGACGCCCGCGCCGCCGGCTGTGACGCGCACGGGCGGGATGCCCGTGCCGCTACAAGTCGGCGTAGACTCCGCCCGCGCGAGGTCCGCCGGCATGCCGCTGATCAACAAACGAACCATGCCGACCGCCGTCGAACCTTCGCCCGCGCGGGAACTGATCGTCGTCGCCGCCCCGACGGTGGTGACGATGATGTCGTACCCGCTCAAGCAGTTCATAGACGCGTGGATGGTCGGGCTGCTCGGCCCGGAGCACCTCGCCGGTCAGGGCAACGGCGCGATCGCCGCGTTTCTGCCGATCTCTTTCTTCCTGGGCCTGTTCACCGTCGTGAACACCTGGGTCGCGCAGCACCTCGGCGCCGGGCGACCCGAGCGAGGCGCCGCGTACGCCTGGAACACGCTCTGGATCTGTCTGTTCGGCTGGATCGGGATGATCGCGCTCGCCGGGCTGGTCGGGCCGATGTTCCGATCACTCGGCCACGCCCCCGTCATCGAACAAAGCGAGATCGCCTACGCGCGCATCCTCCTGCTCGGCTCGATCTTCACGATCGCGTCGCGCGGCCTGAGCCACTTCTTCTACGGCGTCCACCGGCCCATGACGATCATGATCGCAACGATCGTCGGCAACGTCGTCAACCTCGGCTTCGACTGGATTCTCATCTTCGGCAAACTCGGCTTCCCCGCGCTCGGTGTCGAAGGCGCCGCCTACGCGACCGTCATCGGCTCGGGCGTCGAGTTCGCCATCCCCATGATCGTGTTCCTGTCGCCCGCCTATCACCGCGCCTTCGGGACGCGCCACAACCGCCGATTCAACATGGACCGGGTCCGCGACATAGTCCGGCTCGGCTGGCCCGGCGCGGCGCAGTGGGTTAACGAACTCGGCTGCTGGGGGATTTTCATGGCGGTCTTCGTCGGGTCGTTCGGCGCCGAGCACAACGCCGCGGGATGGATCGCGCTCCGCTACATGCAACTGTCGTTCATGCCCGCGGTCGGCATGTCGATCGCCGTCACCGCCGTAGTCGGGCGCCGGGTGGGCATGGGCGATCGCGCCGGCGCCGAGAAACGCGCCTGGGTCGGGATGCGACTCGCGGTGATCTACATGGGCGCGTTCGCGCTCGCCTTTGTTATCTTCCGCCGACCGCTGGTTTCGTTCTTCGCGCTCGGGGGGAACTACACAGAGGAACAGGCGGCGGCCGTCATTTCGGTCGGCAGCCGGCTCATGATCCTCGCCGCGGTTTTTCAGGTCTTCGACGCCGTCGCGATCGTGATGATGGGCGCCCTCCGCGGCGCGGGCGACACCGTCTGGCCGGGCGTCGTCAGCGCGCTGCAATCATGGGTCATCATCGTCCTCGGCGGCTGGCTCTTCGTGCGCTTCGCGCCCGGGCTGGAGAGCGTCGGACCGTGGATCGCCGCCGCGGCTTACATCATCGCGATGGGAGTCACGATGCTCCTCCGCTTCACCCACGGCCCGTGGCGGAAGATCGAACTCGTTAAGGAACGATCACCCACAGTTCTGCCACCCTCCAGTGTGGAACCGGCAAGATTGAAAGAATAATCATCTCGGAAGCGGGATCATTCTGACGCGTCCGGGTTCGATGACGATTCTCTCGCGCCAGGTCTCTGATTGATCGCCCGCCGGTTTCATATGTGCAATATATCTTCCGATCGACGCTCGCGGCGAGGGAAAATCACAGTTCCGGCGCGAAGCCGCGCCTCATAGTGTTCTCACAGCAGGCTCTCGGTTCGACGAATTGGTACAGGTAGTCGGCGCCGCCGGCTTTGCTGCCCACGCCGGACATGCCGAAGCCGCCGAACGGCTGCCTGCCGACGAGCGCGCCCGTGCAGCCGCGGTTGAGGTAGAGGTTGCCCACGCGGAACTCGCGCCGGGCGCGGGCGAGATTCGCGGGCTTGCGGCTGAAGACGCCGCCGGTGAGTTTATAAGGCGATTCGTTCGCTCGGCGGAGCGCCTCGTCGAAGTCCTTGACCTTCATCACCGCGAGGACGGGGCCGAAGATCTCGTCGCGCATGATCGCGGCGTCAGGCGGGACGTCCGCGAAGACGTGCGGACCGACGTACGGCATGCCGACTTTTTCCTCAAGACCCGCGGGAACTTCGAGCGACGCGACCAGGCGGGCTTCTTTCTTCCCGAGTTCTATGTAATGCTGGATCTTGCGTTTGGCGTCGGAGTCGATGACGGGGCCGATGTCGGTCCCCGGCTCGGCGGGGTCGCCGACGACGAGGGTGCGCGTCGCGTCGGCGAGGCGCTGGACGAAGAGGTCGTACGCGGACTCGACGACGTACACCCGGCTGCATGCCGAGCACTTCTGCCCCTGGAACCCGAAGGCGGACTGGCGCACGCCGAGCACGGCTTCGTCGAGGTCGGCGGAGGCGTCGATGATGATCGCGTTCTTGCCGCCCATCTCGCAGACGACTTTCTTAACATGCAACTGTTCTTCGGGCGTGACGCCGGCGGCTTTGATGATGTCGAGGCCGACCGCCTTGGACCCGGTGAACGCGATGACGGCGACGCGCGGATCGCGCACGAGCGAGGCGCCGACCGTCTCGCCGGGCCCGGGGAGGAACCGCAGCGCATCGCGCGGGCAGCGGGCTTCGTAGAGGATGTCCGCCAAGATGCGCGCGATGCCGGGCGTCTGCTCGGCGGGCTTGACAACGACGGTGTTGCCGGTGACAAGCGCCGCGGTCGTCATGCCGCAACAGATGGCTAGCGGGAAGTTCCACGGGCTGATGACGGCGGCTACGCCGCGCGGCTGATGCCAGACCTCGTCGAGTTCGCCGATGAACCTCCCGAGGCGTTGCGGCTCGAACAGCCCGACCGCGAGGCGCGCGTAGTACTCACAGAAGTCGATCGCTTCGCAGACGTCGGCGTCGGCCTCACGCCAGGTCTTGCCGGCTTCGCGGATCATCACGCCCGCGAGGCCGTCACGCTGATCGCGCATGATCGCGGCGGCGCGGGTGAGGACGGCGGCGCGCTCGCGCGGGTCCGTGTCGCGCCAGGTCGGGAAGAAATCATACGCGGCGCGGACCGCATCGGCGGCGTCCTCGGCCGTGGAATTGTTCGCCACACGCGGGACGGTCGCCTTCCCCACCGCTGCGGCGAAGCGCGAACGCTGATCGGCGTCGGCGAAATCACGCAGCGGTTCCGTCATGAAAGGTGCGCCGTCGCCGACGCCGGCGACCGCGGGCGAAAGCATGTGGCGCTCGGCGGGCGCGAGATCGGAAAGACGCGACATTCCCACAGGGTTAGGCGGGGCGTGCGCCGCAAGGCCGGTCGGTTCGTGCGGGCTGCGCAGGAGGTCGTCGGCGCTCGCGTCGTCGAGAAACCCGGCTTTGAGCCAGGACTCGTTCGACGTGTTCTCGAGCAATCTGCGCACGAGGTACGCCATCCCGGGGATCATCTCGCCGACGGGGACATACTCGCGCACGCGAAGGCCCATCTCCGTGGCTGCGTCCTTAAGTTGATCAGCCATCCCGTGGATCATCTGGAGCTCGAGTGATTCCGTCGGCAGGCCGCGACGCTCAAGCCCGGCGAGCGCGTAAGAGATCGAGCGGACGTTGTGCGACCCGAGCGCGAGTCTGACGCCGCCTTCGCCGGCGGCGCGCGGCGCAGCGTCGAGAAAGATGTCCGTCATCCGCTCGAAGCAGGCGTCCGTCTCGCGCTTGACCGGCCAGACCGGGCACGGCCAGCCCATCTCTTCCGCGTGGATCGTCTCGTAATCCCAGTACGCGCCCTTTACCAGGCGGACCGTGACGACGCGGCCGGTGCGTTTCGTCCACGCGGAAATGCGGCGTGCGTCGGCGTCTCCGGAGCGGAGGTACGCCTGCATCGCCAGACCCGCGTGGAAATCCACTTCTTCGCAGCAGCGTTCGAAAAGATCGAGCGTGAAGTCCTTGAGTTCGAACTGCTCCATATCAAAATTAATAAGAACATTTGTGTCGCGGGCGAGTTCGAGGATCGGCCTCAGGCGGCTCATCAGGTCGCGCATCGAGCCGTCCGAGTCGATCGGGTCGAGCCGGCCGGACAGCGACGAGACCTTGATCGAAACATTCACGCGCGGGACAGCGCCGAGATGGTCGCGTTCGAGCCGATCGCTCGCGGGCCAATCCTTCACCGCTGCCGGCAGGCCGCGCACTAGGTCGAGATATTTGTCGCGGTAGGAATCGGCCTCGGCGTCGGAGATACAGGCTTCGCCGAGGAGGTCCACGCTGAACGCGACGCCGCCGGCCCAGAGTTTTTTGAGCATCGGGACGGCGCTCGCGGCGTCGGTCCCGGCGATGAAGCGCGAAGCCATCCCGGTGATCTGCTTGGACATCTGATTGGCGAAGAGAGTCTTGGCGACCCCGCCCGCTTTCATCCCGACGGTGAGCCCCGGCGGCGGCGTGACGCCCGGCTGAGACAGGTAGTCCACGAGGTGGTCGTAGACCTGGTCCGGCGTGGCGAGGGTCGGGAACGCGTCCACAAAGCGGAACAACTGGATCTTGAACTCGCGGTCCTTCATGGACCAGTCCATAAGTTTGTCGGACCAGAACTGCCGGGATAGCAGGCCCGACTTTCGGCCTCGGGCGCGCTCGAGCATGTCCGTGCCGATGGCGCGGACGCGCGATTCATCGGCTGCTCCCGCGTTCGACGCGGGTGAAGAAGACGGACGCTCGGCGGGCGACGGTCGGCCCGGCGATTTGCGCGAGAAGATCGCCATACAACGGTCCTTTCAGGGGGGGTGCGCCGGCGACGCGACGCCGGGCGCGGAATCGTAGCGTCGCCGGGGGGCGCTCGCGGTCGCGCGGGGCTACGATCACGCCATGCCGGGTCGCAAGGGCAAGGTTCTGGTCGCGATGAGCGGCGGGGTGGATTCGTCCGTCGCCGCGGCTCTGCTGCTGCGCGACGGGTACGAGCCGGTCGGATGTTTCATGCGGCTGGGTTCGCCGGATGAGGAGCCGGACCGGCTTGTGCTCGATGCGTCGTCAGCGGATGCGTGCACGGTGAACTCGGCTCGGAGAGACGCGCCGCCGGGAGGGCGGGGATGCTGCTCGGTCGGTGACGCGCGTGACGCGCGGACGGTCGCCGGCGCGCTCGGCATGCCGATGTACGTCGTGAACTTCCGGCGTGAGTTCGGGCGGATCATGGATTACTTCGTCGCCGAGCACCAGGCGGGCCGAACGCCGAACCCGTGCGTCCGCTGCAACGATTGGCTGAAGTTCGGTCGGCTGCACGAGTACGCGGCCCAGATCGGCGCGGACTTCGTCGCCACCGGGCATCACGCGCGGATCGTCACGGGGCGGGACGGGCCGGAACTCCATCGCGGGGCCGACGCGGCGAAGGATCAGTCCTACGTGCTCTTCGGCTCTAAGCGCGATCGGCTTGGGCGGATGCTGCTACCGGTCGGAGAGATGAACAAGTCTGACGTGCGGGCCGAGGCGGCCCGGCTCGGGCTGCCGACCTTCGACAAGCCCGACTCGCAGGAGATCTGCTTCGTACCGGACGACGATCACGCCGCCTTCGTGGAACGGCGGGCGCCGGGGCTTAGAAAAACCGGCGCGATCGTCGACACCGCCGGACGCACGATCGGCGAGCACACCGGGCATCACCGCTTCACCATCGGGCAGCGGCGCGGTGTCGGCGTCGCGCTCGGCAGGCCGATCTACGTCGTCGAGAAACGGCCCGATTCCAACACGATCGTCGTCGGCGACGCGGATGATCTCGCGGTGGTTCGGATAGACGCCGGGGAGGCGAACTGGCTCGTGCCGACGGATCGGCTGCGGGATATCGCCGACCGCGGCGGCGTGCTGGCGCAGCATCGGGCCCACGGAGCAACCGCTGCGGGCCGGCTCGAACTCGCGCCCGACGGCGAGTCGTTCACGATCAAATTCGAGTCGCCGATAACGGGCGTGGCGCCGGGGCAGGCGGTGGTGTGCTACGACCCTGATGAGCCTGGGCGGTGTCTCGGCGGCGGGTGGATCACGAGGGCGCGCAGCCGAGTGTCGCGGGTTGCTCCCGAGCCTCCGGAATCACCGGGATCATCAGGCGATGCCTGAATCGAAGATCGGATCAATACCCGTGGGACAGGCGCCTCAAAGCCCGGGGGGCAGGCGTCCCTGCCTGCCCGGGGACAGACTCGGATCCCACCCACAACCCCGGCGGGCATGGAGGCCTGCCTCGCGGTTAATTGACACAGCACTTGGGGCCGTCTGATGCTGTCCCGGCCGGGGACTGAAACTTTTTTGCGCCAACCTGCAATAATCCCACTGCCGGGCGGGGATGCCCGGCGTCACATCCTTCATTGGAGCATTCAGGTCATGAACATCAAGCACGGAACGGCGCTCATGGCGCTGGCGGCGGCGGGTCTGGCGGTCGCGGGCGTCTCGATCGCGGCGGACGCCGCGACGCACGCTGCTCACATCGTCCTCGCGCAGCCCGCCGACCCTGTCTCTGGAGATTGGGAGGGCGAGATCACCGCTGAACAGATCCCCGAGGCGATCCCCGTCTCGCTTTCATTCAAACTCGAAGGGGGCACAAAGGTAACCGGCGGGTTCACCGTCATGGGCAACACAGCGGACTTCGAAGGCGACTGGGACGCGGAGGACTCCACCATCACCGGCGTCGTCACAGACCCCGACACCGGGCAGGAAATCGACACGGAACTCGAATTGGACGGCGACACCATGACCGGCGAGATGACCATCGAAGCCGGGGAAATGTCGCTGGTCCTGAACATCACCGCGAAGCGCGCGAAGTGATTTTCTCGATCCGACCCCTTGTCGAAATCCCGCGCGGTCAAATCCGAATCATTACAGAGCCGGGGCGCAGTGCGCCGGCGCTCCAACTGCAGAGGAGGCGGGAACTATGAATTGCACTTCGTGCAAGTGGTTGTGCGGTCTGATCGGTATGACGGCGGCGGCCGTCATCGTCGCTTCGTCCGCGGTCGCATTGCCGATCGCACTCACCGGCCCGCAATCGATCTGGTCGGCCGGTCCCCGCGCCTCGCAACCAGCGGACCCCGTCTCTGGCGACTGGAAGGGAGAAGTCTCGGGCGAGTCCTTCCCCGAGCCGCTTTCCCTTGTCGTCGAACTCTCTATGAACGAGAAGAACGAGGTCACGGGCACTTTCATCATCCCCGACGGCGAGGCCCCATTTAAGGGGGCATTCGACCCGGAAAAAGCCCTGCTGACCGGATCGATCACGCCCGAGGACGGCTCAAACTGGGAGATCGAACTCGAACTCGACGGCGATGAATTCACCGGGACCGCAGTAGAGACCAACTCCGGCGTCAAAGCCGAAATCGAACTCGAACGGATCAAAGACTGACCGAGCCGATCGGCCCGGAAAATCGGCGTCGATTCTCCACATTCACACGAACCCCAGCGGGACCGAGGGGTTTTTTCTCTCGGATCACCCACCGCTGTGGTATCTTTTTGGTCGGACCGACCAATACGCGGGAGAATCGGCGTGAACAATGGAAGACTAGATCGGCTGGCGCTAGCGGCGGTCGCAACGGCCCTAACCTGCGCTACTTCACTGGCGTTCGCCCAGCGGGCGGACCATGCCGTCACCCCGGAGGCCCCCCGCGTCGCCGGGGACAACGGTCTTCGAATCGCTCACGACATGCTCGGCACGGAGCAACTCCTCTGCCCCATCAACCCGCCCTTCATCGCGGATCGAGACCGCTGGCTCCGGGACGTCATCCCCGTCATCCTCGCCGGCTCTCAGACCGGCGTTCCATCCGACAGCCCGACTAACCGGATCGATCCCAACACGCCGGATTCGCCGTACGCCGGGACCGCGCATCTGACGCTCGGCGGGGTGTCGGCGTGCACCGGAGTCGCGATCTCACGCCGGCACATCCTCTCCGCCGGGCACTGCGTGGACCTCAATGACAACGGAACGAACGACATCGGCACAAACGTTGTCATCCGCTTCAACATCAACGGCTCGAGCTCGACGATCATCGGATCGAGCGCCGTCACCGCCGTCGCCGTCCACCCCGATTACACCGGTTTCCTCAACCCCGCCGTCAACGACGACCTCATCATTATCACCCTCAACCAGGACATCCCCGCGACGATCCCCATCACGCCGATCTACACCGGCGTCGTCGCGCAGGGCGACTTGATCACCATGGTCGGCTACGGACGCACCGGCTTCGGCAACGTCGGCGCCACAATGAACGGCTCCTCGAACATCAAACGTGTCGGCTGGAATCTGGCCGAGCAGTTCTTCGCCGACGACGAAGGCTCCGGCACGCTCGAACTCTTCCAGTACGACTTCGACGGGCCGACGCTCGGCACAAACTGTTTCGGCGGCGGAACACTCGGCAACGACATCGAGAGCGTCGTCGCTCAAGGCGATTCCGGCGGGCCCGCGTTCATCGAAGCCGACGGACGCCTGTACGTCTGGGGAGTCAACACCTTCGGCGGGCCTTGCGTCGGGCCGTTCTCCGTCTTCGGCGGCGTCGGCGGCGGGATCCTTGTCACCGGATATCTCCCGTGGTTCGGCCAGTTCGTCCCGCCCAACCCCTTCGCGCTCGTGTCGCCCGCGGACGACGCAATAGGCATAGGCGTTGAAACCACTCTCGAATGGGATCCCGCCGGTTTCACGACGGCGTACTCCGTCGCCGTCGCGACCGACCCGGGCATGCTCGATCTTGTATTCACGCAGACCGGCCTGCCGCCGGCGCTGACAGATTTCCAGACCCCCGCCGGGCTTCTCGAACCTAACACAACTTACTACTGGACCGTCACCGCGAGCAACAGCAACGGCACAACAACGCCCGACGCCGGCCCGTTCGCATTCACCACGCGGATTCCCGCGGACATCTCCGGTGACGGCCTGGTCAACGGAATAGACCTGCTCGCGCTGCTCAACGCATGGGGAACCGCGGACGCCGCGGCGGATCTCAACGGCGACGGCGTCGTTAACGGCGCCGACCTGCTGATCCTGCTGAACTCCTGGACCGGCTGACCCGACTGATCGCCGCCGATCTTCCTTCACCCACCCCGCAGCCGGACGAACCGCGCGAGAGCCATCACCGGAAAGTAATGCCGGTATAAGTGATATCGCAGGTAGAACACCTTCGGGAACCCCGTCCCGGTGAACCACGCCTCGCGCCACGCACCCGTCGGCTCGGTGATCGGATGGCTCGCGCGTGCCGGCGGCTTGCCCGCCGTCGCCCATGAGATCTCGCCCGGATCAAGCCCGGCTAGATCCAGTTCACCCGGCGGCTGCGGGTTGGAATCACTTATAAGTTGATGCTCGCAGAGCCAGGCGATCGCGCGTTCGACCGCTTTATCTCGCGCGCCAGCGAGGTACATCAGGGACGCCGCCCCCCACGCCGTCTGCGACGCGGTGGACGGCCCGACTCCGATCAACCTTTCATCCAGGTAGGAGTCCGCCGACTCGCCGAACCCGCCGTCCGCGTTCTGGATCGAACGCAGCCAGCGAGAAGTCTTGCGCAGCCTGAGATCGCCCGCTTCGCCCGCGGCGTGCAGCCCGCCGAGCGCCTGCCAGACGCCGTAGACAGCGTTGACCCCCCACCTGCCGCGCCACCAGCCGTCCGCGTGCTGCGTACGCCAGAGATAATCAACTGCGCTACGAACGGCGTGGTGATCCGTCGCCACGCCGCATGTCGTGAGCGATTCGATCGTGCGCCCGGTGATGTCCGGACAGGACGGATCCTGCATCGCGTTGTGGTCGGCGAACGGGACCGCTTCCATCCATCCGCGGTCCTTCGTGCGGTCGAACGCGGCCCAGCCGCCGTCGTGGTTCTGCATCGCCAGGATCCAGCGGACGGCCCGCTCGGACGCATCGAACGCACGGGCTCGAATATTCGCATTCTCAGTTAGAATATTGGCACGGGCTTCTCGCTCGCGCGCTACACCACACGGCTCAGAGAGCCGTGCCAACCCGGCCCGGCGCATCGCCTTGGCGATCATCGCCGTATCGTCAACATCCGGGTACCAGTCATTGCGATACTCGAACGCCCACGCCGCGGCGTCCTGCCCGAGCCGGATCGAACGATCCGCGGGGCGCAGGTTGCGGACCCAGTCGCCCGTCATCGTCACTTCGTGATCGCAGAGCCAGTCGCACGTCCGCGCCAGCCGCGGCTCGTTATCGATGTTCAGCCCCGCTTCGGTCAGCGCATACAGCGCGATCCCCGTGTCCCACACCGGCGAGAAGCACGGCTGGATCCGCACATGGTCCCGATCTTCGACGATGAACCTGTCGAGTTCGCGCTCGGCGGTTTGCCGAACCGGGTTAGACCGCGCGTACCCGAGCGCCTGCAGCGCGACCTGTATGTAAACCATCGGCGGGAAGATCGCGCCGAGCCCGTCCGTCGTCTCGGGACGCATCCGGTCGAGGAGCCACGCCTCGGCCCGTTCGAGCGACGCCCGCCGCAGCGGGGATAACCCAAGTTTATCTATAACCTTCAGAGCCTTGTCCATCACGATGAACGTGTTGGTCCACGAGACCGGGTTCTCCGCGTCCCACGATTTGCACAGCCGGCGCCGGGCGCACTGATCGACGAACAGTTCGTCTATGTGATATTTTTCTTCGATCGCGCGGACCGGCCGCAGAGCCGTGCAGATCGCCAGCGGCAGGATCATCGTGCGCGTCCACGCCGCGACCTTGTCCATGTGGAACGGGAACCACCGCGGCAATAGCGCGATCTCCGGCGGGATCGCCGGACACGCGTCCCACGACACCTGCCCGAGGCAAGCCAGATAGAACATCGAGAACGTGTTGATCTTCTCAGCGCCGCCCGCGGCGCGGACCGCCTCGCGCGCCCTGCGCATGTGCGGAGCGTTTATCTCGTCGCCCCAGATCTTCAAAGCGAAGTACGCCTTGACCGTCGCGGAGATGTCCATCCCCGCGCCGGGGTACTGCCCCCATGTGCCGTCGGCGCGCTGGAGCATCCGCATGTACGAGCACATCTTCCGGTGGAGTTCGGCGTCGCGCTCGGTCGCGCCCTCGGGGGCGCCCGGCGCGTGCTGGCCGAGGATCACCTTCATCAGCAGGTATTCGCTGTTGAGGATGGAGTCGCCTTCGAGTTCGGCGCACCAGTGACCGTCCCCGTGCTGCTTGGCGAGCAGCGACTCGATCCCCGCGCCGAGGGCGCGCATCGCGCGGTCTTCGATTGACTCCCGACGCGCGCCTGCCGCTGGGATCTGAACGGACCTCGGCGGCGTCGTCTGACTCGGCGGGGCAACAGTGGTCATGCGGCTCGGCTCCTCACTACGCCCGTCGACCGCGACAGGCGACGTAACAGGTTACGCGATCCACCGCCGCAACGGGAACGAGTGCCACGGGCGCAACATGTGGCACGGGCGTCTCGCCAGTGTGAGCAATGATCGGTGGGACGGGCGTCTCGCCAGTGTGAGCAATGATCGGTGGGACGGGCGTCTCGCCCGTCATTCCTGACATACGCACTGACGCTCGCCTGCTCCGACCGGGCGCCCTGACTTTCTGCCCCCCGCTATCTTCAGCGGCCGAACCCTCACGGAGGAGAACCACGTCATGCGTTCCATACCGCTCATAATCTTGACCGCAGCACTAGCGGCGCCCGTCACTTCGTGCGCCGCCGCCCAACCCGCGCTCAGCCCGACACCGATCGCCGACCTCGTCTACGACATCCCGTTCTTCCCGGGCGTCGCGTACGACGCGGCGATCCCGACGCCGGAATCCGTGCTCGGCTTCCGCCCGGGCGACCGCGCCGCCAAGCACGCCGAGATCGAGCGAGTCTTCAAAGCGCTCGCCGATTCGTCCGACCGTGCAACTCTCTTCACTCACGGCGTCACACACGAGGGGCGCACGCTCTACCACCTCGCCATCGGCAGCCCGGAACACATCCGCCGGCTCGACGCGATCAAGTCGGACCTGGCGAAACTCGCCGACCCGCGGACACTCCGCCCGCGCGAGGGCGATCGGCTGGTGCAGACGACCCCGGCCGTCGCGTGGCTCGGCTACTCGATCCACGGCGACGAGACCTCCGGCGCCGACGCCGCGCTCGCCGTCGCGCATCACTTCATCGCCGCGACCGACGACGAAACCAGGCGCCTGCTCGACTCCGTCGTCGTTGTCATAGACCCGATGATGAATCCCGACGGGCGTGATCGTTATCTGCAGATGGTCGCCGAGCACCGCGCCTCCAACCCGAACGTTGACGATCAATCGCTGCTGCACGGCGGGTACTGGCCCGCCGGTCGCGGCAATCATTACCTGTTCGATCTCAACCGCGACTGGATCTTCGCGACACAGCCCGAAACGCGCGGCAGGATCGCGGCGGTATCGGCCTGGCGCCCGATGCTGTTCGTAGATGCGCACGAGATGGGGCCTCAGGACACATATCTTTTCTCGCCCGCGCGCGAGCCGATCAATCCGAACATCCCGGAGTCGCGCGGAAAGTGGCTCGATGTTTTCTCGAAGGACCAGGCCGCCGCATTCGACACGCGCGGCTGGCGCTATTACACCGGCGAGTGGAGCGAGAACTGGTACCCGGGATACTCGGACGCATGGGCTACGTATCGCGGCGCCGTCGGGATTCTCTACGAAATGGCGGGTCTTACCGAGGACGGTGTGCTCCGCCCCGAAGGCAGGATCAAGACCTACCGCGAAGCCGTGCACAAGCAGGCGGTGTCGTCGGTGGAGAATGTAAGAACGCTCGCGGCGAACCGCGAGGCGATCCTGCGCGATTTCCTGCGCGAGCGCGTGCGCAACATCACCGGCGGCGACCCCGGCGCCACGCCGACACTCTGGGCGATCCTACCGTCCGACAACGCGGGCCGCCGCGATGCGCTCCTCGACACGCTGCGCGTGCAGGGGATCGAGATGCACGTCACGCGTGACGGCTTCACCGCGCCGCGCGCGACCGATCAACTCGGCAGAACCTTCGAGAATCACACGATCCCCGCGGGGACGGTGCTGATCCCGGCTGCGCAGCCCGAGGCGCCGCTGGCCCGGGCGCTGCTCGAGTTCGACCCGCGCATGACAGAGGAGTTCCTCGAATCCGAACGCCGGGAACTGCTCCGCTTCGCCCGTTCACGCCTTTACGATATAACCGGGTGGAACCTTACGATGCTCCACGGCGTCGAGGCGCTGACGCTCGAACAGCCGATGCCCGCGAACGCGGTCCGTCTCGAAGACCCGGCGCCTGGCGTCGGCGGCGTGGACAACCCCGGTGCGCCCGTCGGGTTCGTCATACCCGGCGTTGACGATCGCGCAGTCGTCGCGGCGGCGCGGCTCCTCGAACGCGGCGTGCAGGTCCGCGTCGCGGACGAGCCGTTCCGCTTCGACGAGTCGGATTACCCGCGCGGCTCGATCGTGATCGCCCGCGCCGACAACCGCGGTGATGAGCCGGCGATGCTCGAATCTCTACGGGCGGTCTGTGCCGAACTCGGTCTTCGCGCTACCGGCTTCGCGTCGGGCCTGGCGCCCGGCGATCTCGCGGACCTCGGCGGGTCGCACTTCATACTTCTCAATCGGCCTCGCGTGGCGATCATCACTCGCACCGGCGTCAGCACGACAGACTCCGGCAGCACGTGGTTCACCATCGACCGTCGGCTCGGGATCCGCGCGACGCTGCTCGACGCGGCCTCTGTCGCGGGCGCTGACCTGCGTCGATATAACGTGATAGTGCTCCCGTCCGCGTTCGGCGCAGCGCTCGACGGGCGCACCCTCGATCGGCTCAGCGAGTGGGTCCGTGCCGGCGGGACGCTGGTCGCGTCCGGCTCCTCAGCGCGACGGCTGGCGCGCGAAGATTCCGGCCTGTCCTCCGTCAGGCAATTGCCCGATGTGCTCGGCGATCTCACGAACTACCGTGTCGGCCTCGTGCGCGAGTGGCGCGGCCGATCTGAAGAAATTGATATGGAATCGCTCTGGTCCTCATCGCCGGAGCCGACGGGAGACGACCCGCTCGCAGCTTTCGACCCGCCCAAGGCGGGCTCGGACGAACTCGAACGCGAGGACCGCTGGCGTTCGATCTTCATGCCTCAGGGCGCCATCGTCGCGGGGCGCACGGACGACAAGCACTGGCTGACGTTCGGCGCCGGCGATGTCGTGCCCGTGATCTTCGGGAACGACCCGATCCTTATGACCTCGGGCGACGCAGCTGCCGCGGTGCGCGTGGGGGCATGGAGCGACAAAGAAACTTCCCGAGACGCAGGGCCTGCGCCAGCTCCGAGCGAAGGCCCGGATCAGTCGGACGCATCGCCTGTGAGCGCGAAACCTGAGTGGATCGGCTGGGGCCCGACGCCGCCCGGGCAGGAACTCCGTGTGCGGATGAGCGGGCTTCTCTGGCCGGAGGCATCGCGCCGGATCGCCAACGCGGCGTACGCGACGGTCGAGCGGCGGGGTCGGGGGCAGGTCGTTCTGTTCGCGTCGCCGCCGACGTTCCGGGCGGCGACGATGGGGCCGACCCGGCTGTTCCTCAACGCCGTCGTCTTCGGACCGGGCTTCGCGTCGTCGCACATCATCGAGCCGTGACTCGCTGGCCGATCGGCGCCGGCTTTGCCGATACATGAGCGTGAAGATCACTCGGCTGTTGACGACGCTGAAATTGTGCGTGATGGCCGCGGTCATCACGTTTACCACGAGCGCCAAGGACGCGGAGCCGGACGCAGCGATCCGCAAGCCCGCAGCCGCGGCTCGAGTGGTCCATGTCTTCGATTTCGAAGAGCGCGGCGTCAACAACGAACCAGTCCCCATGCGCTGGGTCCGCGGCCAGGATGCGCCGACTCGGCCGCGCGCCGGGTTCCCGTCGTGGAACCGCGCAGAGTTTGATTTCGAGGTCGCGCGAGCCGGCGAAGCGTCGGTCCGCCTGCCCGTGCGCGGCGGGAGCGCATCATTGCGCCTCGCGCCCGGTGTGATCCCCGTCATCCCCGGCGGGGCGTACGAGGTATCGGCGCATGTGCGGACGAGCGATCTGCGCCATGCGCGGGCCAGGCTCGTGGCACGGCTGCATGACGGCCGACTCGAACCGATCCAGGGATCGGAACGCGCCGGCCCGCCCATCGCTTCGGCGTCCGAATGGGTCGAGACGCGCGTCCGCATCCCCGGACAATTCCCGAACTCTGCCTGGTTGACGATCGATCTCGAACTTCTTCAGCCCGACATGCTGCCGATCGATTCAGATGATCCCGCGCGCGCCATCACTGAAGCCCCGGAGGATCTTGCCGGCGAAGCGTGGTTCGATGAAGTCGTCGTGCGCATCGTCCCCGTAGCGCGGCTCCACGCCGGGGACAGCGCGGGGATCGTCAGATTCCCCGAGATAACCGCTGTCCGCGCCATCATCGACGATGTCGCCGGCGATCCTCTGCGCGCCGAGTTGCGCGTTCGTTCGATCGACGGCGACGTGGTTGATTCGATCACGGTAGAGCCTGTCCGCCCCGGGCAGGAGATCGCCTGGACGCCGAACATCCCCGCGCTGGGGTGGTGGAATGTCGAGATTGAAGTTTTCGCGGACGGCGCTGTTGTCGCCGCCGAGTCGCGCCCGATCGCATGGATCAGACAGACTTCGCCGACCGCCGATCGCGCCAAGTTCGGCGTGCTCCTTGACCGCGCTGTCGGCGCGCCGCGCGACGCGCTGCTCGGCTTGATCGACGCGACCGGCGCCGGGGACGTGGAGATCCCGCTGTGGCGCGCGGGGCCGAAACGCGAGGACGCGCGCACCGAGGCGGTCGCGATCACGCCGCTGCTAGAGGACCTGATTCTGCGTTCGTTGGTGATCGGTTTTTCGCTCGAACGTCTGCCCGCGGCGCTTGCGCGCGATCTGCGTGTTGATCCGGTCTCGGTGCTCGATGCGCTCGCGGCGTCGTCGGACACATGGACGCCTTGGATCGAGGACGCATTGTCACGATTCGGTCAGCGCGTCTCGCGATGGCGTCTCGGCTCGATCGACTCAAGGCGGATCGACGACCCCGCGGGACGCGCAAGGCTATTCGAAGCCGCCGCCCAACCGCTGCGAGATCGAGTGCTCAATCCCCGTCCGGTCACGATCTGGCCGACGGAGATCGAGCCGCCCGCGGCGATGACGGGTGATCGGACATTGCTGTCGTGGTCGAATATGACACCCCCGGACGCCGCGCTCGACCACGCGGCGATCTGGTCGCAATATGCAACCGCCACGATTCTCATCGAACCGAACGGCGATGCCGCGGACCTCAGGCCCGGCGCTGGCGGACGCATCGTGGCGGCCGATCTCGCGCGGCGTGCGGCGCGCGCATGGCAAGCCGGCGCGGGGAGGATTGCACTACGTCAGCCGTGGGACTGGGCCTCGATCGATGACGGCGTTGAAACGCTCCTGGCTAGACCATCGCCGCTCTTACCGGTCTGGAGAACGCTTGCCGCCGGACTCGGCGATCGCCGAGTGGTAGGCGTGCTCCCGGTCGCCGACGGCGCGGTCGCGCTCGTCCTCGACGGGCCGGCCGGCGGAGCGATCATCGCGTGGAACGAATCGTCCCCGCCGACCGACGCGCGCATCGAAGCGCACCTCGCCGAAGGCGCCGTCCGCGTCATCGATCTCTTCGGCAACGAGCGCACCGTCGAGCGGTCCGAACTCGGGCACCTCGTCACGCTCGGCCCGGAGCCGATCTTCATCGAAGGCGTCGACGCGGAACTCGCGCGCTTCCGCGCCGCGTTCCGCGTGTCGCCGAGCCGGGTCGAATCGACCGCGGAACGGCACGCGCTCGAACTCATCATCCGTAACCCATGGCCGATCGCGATCAACGGCGATCTGCGGATCGTAGAACCGGCGGACTGGTCTTTCACGCCGCGGGCGCAGGGCTTCGCGCTCGGACCGGGCGAGGAGATCCGGCTCCCGGTGTCGGTGTCCTTCGGGCTCGCCGCCGAGGCCGGGCGTCTCCGCCTGCGCGCAGAGACCCGGCTCGTAGCGGGTGAGCGCTATCCCACGATCACGCTCGACGCGCCGATCGACCTGTCGCTCTCCGGCGTCGAACTGCTCCCGAGCTATCAGGTGCAACGTGAAGACGGCAGGGAAAACCTCGTCGTCACGGTGCTCATAATCAATACCGGCGATCGACCGACGACGCTGACCTCGTACGCGCAAGCGCCGGGGCAGAAACGGCTCCAGGCGACGATCTCGGGGCTTGAGCCGCGCGCCGCCGCCGTGCGCCGTTTCGTATTCCCCGGCGCCGCGAAGGAACTCCTCGGCGCGGACGTTCAGGTCGGAGTGATAGAAGCCGTCGGCCTGGGCCGACTCACTCACCGACTTAAGATCGAATAAACGCTATCGGGCCGGGTTGCTAAATCAGCCCGCGAGCCGCGATCGCCCGGCGTATCTGCCCGGCGGTGTCGCCGGCATAGTCGATCCGCACCGTGTCCCAGCCCACGGCGCCGGCCGCGGCTACGTTCTCCGGCAGATCATCGAAATATAATATCTTGCCCGGATCGACCGACCGCCTGGCGACGAATTCTGTGAATATTGCGGGGTCGGGCTTGGCCAGGCCCATCTCATGCGACGCGTGCCGATGACGCAGCGCGCGGAGCGTCGGCCATTCGAGCATCGTGCGCCAGTGCGCCGCGTTTGTATTGCTCAGGCACGCGAGCGTAAGCCCGGCGTCGGCGAGTTCGCGCACGACCTCTCCCGCGCCGGGATATTCGCCGATGATCCACGCGTCGTGGATGCATCGGAACTCCGCGGCGGTGTAGACGCCACCCGCGAGCGACTCGAGCGAATCGAAGAACGCCGCGTCGTCGAGTTCGCCGATTGTGTAGGCGCCGACGATCTTGTGATGCGCACCGCCGGAATCCGCCGGGGACCAAGGCCGATCAATCTCGACGCCCGCGGCTCGGCAACCTTCTTCCCACGTTCGGCAGATGCGCACCAGCACGCCGCCGAGATCGAAACAGATCAGCGGAGGTGCCTTCATCTCCATACTCCCGCCGCGCGATCGCCGCTTCCGCCCGAACCGCCGTCGCACGAATCAGGAAATACGCTGTGCATGACAACCGTCGCGAACGAACCAGGCGGTAGCGCAAACCTGCATCGGATGTATTCGCCGTGCTCGTCGGCGCCGGCTTCGATTTCCGGCGAATCCACACGGACGCGCATAGCGCGCCGGGCGCCGAGGCCGCGATCGTTGGACTTCTTCGCGTATCTTTCTAATTGCTCGATGTTCACGCCTGACCGTTCGAGTGCGGCGATCTCTAGTTCGTCCGCGCGCCCGTCGGCTCGCTTCATCGCCGGCCCCCACAGCGGGCCGGACGGGCTGATCTCGAGCGCGGCGAGCCGCCGATCGAGTTCCACGCCGAGGTCGGAATCATTCACGGAAAATACTGCGCCGGAGTCGTGCTTGAAAGCGAGATCGCCCGAATCGAGAGCGACTAGCCGGCCCGACGCGACGCGCTCGACGAGCGTGTCGTCGAAGATCGCCGACTGGTACGCGGAAATCCAGAAATCGCGCTGAACTCGGCCGGCGGCGCGTATCGCTGCGCCGGGCGCAGATCCCGCGCGCAGGGCCGCGAGCATCGCCCGCTCGGGCGCAGCGGAGGACGGAAAAGCCTCGATCGCCTCCGCGTAGCGCCCCTGATCGTAGAGCCTGCGCGCGCCGGCGTCGGCGCGGTCTTCGTCGCCTGGCTCGGCCTGACCTAGCGTGAGCCGGAGCGCTCCGGCGTGATCGCCGAGGACGATGGCCCGCCCGACTAAATGGTTGTTCCCGCGCGAGCCGTAGCGCTGTGAGCCGAAAAAGTTGGCTACGCCGAGGGCTTGCAACTCGCGCAGTGTTGCGAGCGCGCCGGGCGTCGACGCGATCCCCACGCCGCGGACTGTGATGGTGAACTTATTCCCGCGGAGATGGCCGCGCCTGAGTTTATTCGCATGTCGCGACGCGTCGAGGACGGCCATGTAGTCGGCGTCGAGCCGGGCTATGGCGTCGTCGTCGATGCGTCGTGACGGATCCCACACGGAGAACCATTGGCGTGTGATCGCGTGCCGATCTTTCAGACCCGCGAATCCGACGGAGTCGTGCTTGACGCCGAGGGTCCGGGCGATGGCGCGTGCGACGCCGGTGGTGGTGGCGTCGCGTTTTTCGATGAACAGGTAGACGTGCTCGCCGTCGCCGGTCGGATCGTACGAGGGGATTTCCTCGACGAGAAAATCCTCCGGCCGGGCTTTGAGCATGAAGCCCGCGCCGTCCGCCAACACCGTCGCATCATCGCTGAAATCAGATGTCATCGGACATCGCGCCTTCGAGGACATGCTCCTCGACGTAGATGGGCACGTCGCGCGCCACGCCGAGTGCGATCGCGTCGCTCGGACGCGCGTCGATGTGGAGCATCTCTCCCCCCGCGGTGCGCACGTCGAGATTGGCGAAGAAGGTCTGATCGGCGAGATCGTTGATGGTGACGGAGACGAGTTCGCCGCCGAGCGCTTCGATTACGCTCGCGAGGAGCTCGTGGGTTTGAGGGCGTTTGATCTCGATGCCTTTGAGTCGGCGTTCGATCGCCTGGGCTTCGGGCAGGCCGATGACGATGGGGAACGCGCGATCGCCGTCGATCTCGCGTAGTTCGATGAGTTGATAATCGTTCAACTCACGGATCAGGATGCGGGAGAGTTCCATCAGGACAGTCATGGCGCGCTCACGCGGATCGGCCCGTCACGCCGGGCGGCGCGGGAATGCTATGCCGCCGTGCGGTTCGGCGGTCGAAGATCTGTGACGCGGTCGATCGGCGTTCAGGCGTTGTTGAGAAAGTGGAGAAGGTCCACGCCGTTGATTATCCCGTCGCCGTTGAGATCGAGTGTGGCGGCGTAACCCGCGTCGCCGGCCTTGGCGCCGAAGGCTTCGCGGATGGTCGCGACGCTCGGGGTCGGGCCGGCGTCGGGGTCTTCGGCCGCGGGCGCCTGTTCCGAGCGGTTCAGCGCGATTAGAAGATCGGTCCCGTCGACGCGGCCGTTGCCGTCGAGGTCGTAGACCGCGTCGGCGTGGTCGGCGTCGAAGGTGTTGCCGAACACTCGGAGCACGCCTTCGATCATCTCGGCACGCGTCATCTGATCTGCGGTCCGGCGCGTCTCGGCAGCGGCGGGAGTTTCGGGTGCGGGGATCTCCTGCTGCGGGATTTCAGCGGGTGTGACGGCGGGCTGGGCGACGGGGATAGTCGCGACGGCTGGTTCCGCCTGCGCCTGCGCCGTCGGTGCGGGCGCGGGCGCGGGCGCGGGCGATGCTGCGGCTGTCAGCGCGGCGACGGAGGCGGGCCCGGGCGCTGCGGGATTGGATCCCGCACGCGCAGAAATCGGCGCCGGGGGCTGCGCCGCGGCACGCCGGCTGTGCGCTGCACGGTTAGCTTCGATCTGCTTGAGGAACGATTGCTCGAAGGTGTCCGCGCGGACTTCCTGCTTGCTCTGCACGTTCAGAAAGTGCTTCGCCGCAACCGCACGGGGAGTCAGACCCTTTAGATTGTTCCCTAGTAGTGTGTTTATCGGGCTTCCGGTCAGTGATCCGATCGAGTGCGTGTTCATTGCGGCTCCTTTGGCGCGCCATGAGTCGGCGTCGCAGCGCCGATAGATACGCAAGCCGGGCGCCGATCCGATCTTCGGCGGCTCGATAGACGCGGCGGGGCCGGAACGGCTAAGTTTTCACCATGACACACACACTCGCCGCTGTAATGCTCGCGCTGGTCGCCGCCGCGGCTCCGGAGACGGAGATCAGCCGCGATCGGCTCTTCGACCACGTCCGCGCCCTGCCCGCGAACAGGTCGGCATGGGTGACGCCGGCGGAGCAGCAGGTTCTGAAGGACACGGAAGAACTTGTCATCCGCACGCTGCGCGAGATGGGACACGCGCCGATCGAGCAAGAACTTTTGTGGACGACGGGCGGGATAGCGACGATTCGCACGGAGACAGGCTGGGACGCTGTGCCCGATCCGCAGCCGCGGACCTGGCGGAATATCTACGTCGAAATCCCCGGGCGCGAGTCGCCGGACGAGGTGATCATAGTCGGTGCGCATTTCGATTCGCGCGAGCGGACGCCCGGCGCGGACGACAACGCGACGGGGACCGCCGCGGGGTTCGAGATCGCGCGTGTACTTAAGGATCGTCCGATGCGCCGCACGGTGCGGATCGTGTTCTTTAATCTCGAAGAGATCGGCCTGCACGGCTCGCGCGAGCATGCCGCGTGGACGAAGGCTCGCATCGACGCCGGCGTCGAGCGCGTCGTCGGGATGATGAGCCTGGAGATGCTGGGGTATTACACGGACGAGCCGAACAGCCAGCGATCGCCGATCCCGCCGATCCCGGGCGTGTTCAGCCCGCCGACCGTCGGGAACTTTCTCGGCGTAGTAGCGACACAAACCTCCGCGCCGTTCGCGCGGGAGTTTGTCGCGGCGATGCGCGAGGCGGAGGATTCCCTGCCGATCTTCTTGATCGACTTCATCCCCGGTGCGGGCGAAGCGCTCGGCGATGTCCGCCGATCGGATCATGCGCCGTTCTGGGACATCGGCGTGCCGGCGCTATTGGTGACAGACACGAGCGAGTTCCGCACGCCGCATTATCACCTGCCGAGCGACACCTGGGAGACGCTCGACGCGGAGCGATACACTGCGGCGGTGCGGGCGATCGCGGGGGCGATCTGGCGCCTGGCGGGGCCGATCGACGAATCAGATTGAACCGATCGGCGCGGGAGTAATAACAGAACCCGCGGCGGTACGGGCGTCTCGCCCGTCTTGTTCTAGATAATCAGCCGGGGGGACTGCGGTTTGCACGGGCGAGACGCCCGTGCCACTGGATAATATCACATGGGCGAGACGCCCGTGCAACTTAGGTAGTTTATGTGTTTTCAGTCCGCGACGGACGAGCCGGGGCGGCCGCGGAAGTGGTCGCGGACGGCTCGGACGAGGTCCATCGGCGACATCGGCCTGACCCCGGCGTGTCGGCGGGCCGAGCCGAGCCGGTACAGGGCCGACCATTGCCGGTATAAAACTTTATATGTCCATATCCCCGACCTGCCGGGGTCGTACATGTTGGTGGATTCGCTCATCGTGCCGTTGAGTTCGACGATGGCGAACTCTTCGCCCCGACGGAGGGCTTCCTCGGAGGCATAGCGGATATCGAAGCGACCGAAGTCAAGTCCTCCGATTTCGCCGGTCGCGCGATCCCGGCGTGAGAAGTTGCGGGCGATCTCGTCGATCCTCGCTTCGAGGGCCGGGGTGACGAGGTCCGCGCCGTCGGTGAAGACGGCGCCTTGCGCGTGGTTCCCCGCGACTCCGACACGGATCACCTCGCCGGCAGCGGGGATTTCTTCCAGGTGATCCGCGAGGCGTTTTATAAACACCTCGGCCTGGAGCCGGCGTCGGCGGTGCTTCCAGATCAGGCGCTCGATGTTATTTATTCCGTCGCCGACGAGCGTGGGGAACTCTTTGCGAGTGACGGAGAAGATCCTGCCCCGCTCGCCGAGGCGATCGCCGACGATGTCGCGGGCCCATAGCACGCCCACCTCGTGCGGGCCGGGGTGGAACGACTGGAGCAGGGCGGCGCGGGTCATCTCGGAGAAGTAAGCGCGCGCGTCGTCCCTGTTGCGTATCACCTTGAAGCCGTGCCCGAGTTGTGATTCGTCGGGCTTGAGAATGACGGGATAGCCGGCGAGTGCGGGGTCGTCACGGACGAGGCGATCGACCTCGTCGGCTCTGGCGTCGGCGTCTTTGCCGGCGGGGATGAGGTGCGTCGTGACGAGGTGTGTGTCGTCGAGCGAGCGCAGCCCTTCGATGATCTCTGCTTTGCTCTCGCCGACGACCCCGCCGCCGCGGGGGATGTCGGGGTTGACGCAGGTGAAGGTCATCGGGCCCCGGTAGCGCAGCGCAAGGTACGCCACCCAGGGGACGAGCGGGATGTAGAAAATCCAGGGGGGCCAGAACTCCGGTCTGCCGATCGTCTGGACATCCGCCAGCAGGCGTCGGCGCCCCGTCCAGGTGAAGGCGTACGTCACGATCCGGTAGATCACCAGCAGCGCGATGATCGCGATGACGACGGCGAACGGGCCGCTCACCACGCTCCCGATCGCTTCGAGCACCTTGGGCCCGAGCAGGATCACGAACATCAGGAGCAGCGGCGTCCAGATCATGATCGCGATCCTGCTCGGGGCCAAGGTGCTCGAAG
>CAZTEE010000004.1:0-21415 GCA_964611775.1 uncultured Phycisphaeraceae bacterium
CCCCCGCCGAGTCCGCCTGCGAGAGCGTGACTATCACCGATTCGTTCAACACTTTGATCATGGCCGGCCCCTGTCAGGAGGTTTTCGTTGCGCGCGGAGCATCGGCACGCGACCCTGACGGGCCTGATTCGACAGGTGGGACACGGCTCCGACACGCGATCAACGATCGTCCGGCGTCGGCCTCAACAGCAGAACTCGCGAGCACCACAAAGTCACCGCCACGAAAGCCCGGCACAGCGCCCCTGAGCATCGAGATTCATCGTGTTGTAAGGGCATCGGCATCGGGTGACTGCAGGGTCGATTTCGTAGGCGGCTGGTGGAGTATGTACGAAAAGACTTCGCGCGTTCGTGTTGGATCTATCACGCCCGCCGGGCCGTCCCGACGGTCGGCCCCGACGACGCCGACTTCTCGACGCGCGGGGTGAAGAACGGGCCACCGTGTCCCAATGTTCGAACGGAGGCTCCGACTGATGTCGCGGGCCTTGACCCGCAATCTTGATCATAGCCGAACACCGTGAGACACGCCCGCGACGGACACCAATCCGCATAATTGAGTCGAATACCCTACAAGCATGCGGTTCGCACGTTCCGGTAGGCGTCACACCCCGCGAGTCCTCGGATCCCAGATGAACTTGTGCAGTTGCGGCTGGAGCCGGACCCGCAGCCCGTCCTCCAGGATCCACTCAGCCAGCAGCCGCATCGGCAGCCCGTTGGCCCCCGCGATCTCCAGCCCGCGAGGCTGCTCGAAGACCGCCGACATCAGGACCGCCCCCACACGCTCGACCAGCCCGTGCTCGTCGATGGCTTTCCGCGCCCACTCGTAATCAGCCCGATCGGTGATGACAAACTTGACCTCGTCGCGCCGCGTGAGCCGGGCGATGTTCGTCCAGTCGTTCCGGCCGCTCTCGCCGGAGCCTGGGGTCTTGAGGTCCATGATGCGGACGACACGCGGGTCGCACGCCGAGATGTCGCAGGCGCCGCCGGTCTCGATCAGGACCGTCTTGCCGAGGTCGCACAGCGTCCGCATGAGTTCGTGGACCCGTGGCTGCAAGAGCGGCTCCCCGCCTGTCACCTCCACCAGATCGCACGGCTTAGAGCACACTTCTTCGACGATCTCCGCGATCACCCGCTGCTGCCCTTCGCGGAACGAATACTCCGTGTCGCAGTACGCGCAGCGGAGATGGCACCCCGTCAGCCGGACAAAGACGCACGGCTCGCCGATCCGCGTCGACTCCCCCTGGATCGAATAAAAAATCTCGTTGATCCGCAGTGTCCCCGGCATGAACCGATTGTACGACAACGGCAGCTGGCGAGGACGTCCCGTCCGTGCCCACCAATTTGCAGTGGCACTGGCTTCCCGTCCGTGCAAAAAGCCTCCTGCCCACGTTATATTATATCAGACCAGAACCCCGCCAGACTCATCACAACCAATCAATATTTAACAACTTCTGAAATACACCCCCTCTTCACATCCCGATCCCGCCCGGCCATCACCTCCGTGCCCGCCGCGCCTCTTCGGTGAATCCAAGATCACCCCGCCGAGGACAGTCGCTCGATCAATCTTGCGGCCCGATCCTCGCCGAGCTCCAGCGCCCGGCGTGCGAAATCCCCCGCCAGCGCTGTCTCGCCGAGTCGTTCATGCCAGACCGCCGCTTCGTAATAAAGTTCCGCGAGCGTTGACCGATCCGGATGGCCGACCCGGCAGGCCTCGGCGTAGAGCGTCGCCGCCTCGGCGCCCCGCCCGAGCATCCCGAGGCACAGCGCCCGCTCGCGGAGGATCATCGCGTCGGGCGCACCAATCGTGTCGCTGATCGCGGCGAGCATGACCGCCGCCCGCTCGGGTTCCCCCTGCCGACGCAGCAGCCTCGCGTGGACGAGCAACCAGTTCGGCGAATCCGGCTGGATCTCGAGCGCCATCGAGATGTAATGCTCCGTCATATCAAGATTGTTTTCTTCGAGAGACAGGTCCGCGAGCGCCCCCCACGCGACGGCCAACCCCGGCTCGAGTTTCACCGCCCGCAGCAGCGTCGCACGCGCGTCGTCGATCTTGCCCAGCCTCCGTTCGAGAAGCCCCAGGCTCATGGCATACTTCGGATTGCCCGGCGCCAGCGTCCGCGCAAGCCGGTAGTGACCCTCTGCACGTTCGACCAGGCCCGCGACACTCGCGACGGTTCCCGCGGCGTGGTGCAGGTCCGCGTCGTCCTTCCGCAGCCCGAGCGCCTCGTTGAATTCCTCGTACGCCGCTGCGGGCTGATTGAGCACCAGCAGCGTCTCGCCGAGCGCGATGCGGAGTTCCGCTTCGTTAGGCCTTCGGTCGAGCGCGTCGCGGAGGATCCGCTCGGCCTCAGCGGGACGCTGTTCGAGGAGACGAGCCTTGGCGCGATGGATCGCGTCCTCGATCTCGCGCTGGGCCGCCAGCGGTGACGCCTCGCCGAGGTCCGGACCGGCGCCCGTGATCGCTCTAACGAGCATCACCACGCCCAGCGTCAGCGTGACGGCCCCCGCGGTCATCAGTCCCGCCGATCGCAGCGCACGCCGGGTTGTCTGTGGATCACGTGTCATGACCGAGAGGTAATCGACAGGCTAGACTCGCAACTCTATGACGATGACGCCCGACACGCCGACCGACTCCCGCCACGCCGCCGACCGGGCGGTCGCCGCCATGCCCACAGCGTATAACCCCGCGGACCACGAAGGCCGCATTCGCGCCCGCTGGGACGACTCCGGCGTCTTCCACGCCGACCCTTCGCGCGTGCTTACCGGCGCGAAGCCACCCTACTGCGTGCTCATCCCCCCGCCGAACGTCACCGGAGCCCTGCACCTCGGCCATGCCCTGAACAACACACTCCAGGACATACTTGTTCGCGTCCACCGCATGAAAGGTTTCGAAGCGCTGTGGATGCCCGGTACGGACCACGCCGGCATCGCCACGCAGACCGTCGTCGAGAAGCGCATCCTCTCCGAAGGCGGCAAGCCCCGCATCGAATGGGACCGCGACGCCTTCGTCGCCAAAGTCCAGCAGTGGAAGGACGAGTACGAGGCCCGCATAACCGAGCAACTCAAACTCATGGGTTGCTCCTGCGACTGGTCCCGCCAGCGCTTCACGATGGACGACACATGCGCCCGCGCCGTACGCGAGGCCTTCTTCCAACTCTTTAGCGCCGGCCTGATCGAACGCGGCAAGCGCCTCGTCAACTGGGATCCCGTCACGCGGACCGCCCTCGCCGACGACGAGGTCGAGATGCGCGAGGTCGAAGGCGCGTTCTACTACTTGCGCTACCCGCTCTGCGACCACACGGGCCAGCCGGCGGCCGCGGTCATGCCCGACGGTTCGGTGATGGATCACGTCACCGTCGCAACCACGCGCCCCGAGACCTACCTCGGCGACACGGCAGTCGCTATCAACCCAAGTGACCCGCGTGCGCCAGCATTGAAAAGCCTCGACGTGCGCTTGCCTCTCGTCGGCAGGGTGATCCCCATCATCGAGGATTCTTATGTCGTCATGCCCGACTCCGACGGCGACGTGAAAGCCCGCTACGCCACCGGATTCCTGAAAGTCACACCCGCCCACGACGAGAACGACTACCAGATCGGCCTCCGCCACGACCTCCCGATCATAAACGTCATGGCGCCCGACGCGACCATCAGCGACAAACACGGCTGGTCCGACACCGGTGACGCACACATATTCCTCGGCCTGTCGCGCGAGGACGCCCGGAATAAAGTCATCAACGAGTTCGAATCCCGCGGCCTGCTCGCCGAGGTCCGCGCGCCTTACGTCCATTCCGTCGGCCATTCATACCGGAGCCACGTCCCGATAGAGCCGTACCTGAGCGACCAGTGGTACGTGAAAGTGACCGACGACCGCCTGGCGGGCGTCGCCCAGCGCGCCCTCGACCCGTCACAACAAACCGGCGCGAGCAAGTGGCTGCAGCCTTCGCCTGATCAGACAGGTGGGACGGGCGTCCCGCCCGTCTCTTCGACTCCCCGTGGGACGGGCGTCCCGCCCGTCTCTTCGACTCCCCGTAGGACGGGCGTCCCGCCCGTCTCTTCACAAGACAAACCAGAATTCCATCACAATAAACCGATCGTCGATGACAACTTCTCCATCCATAAACGAAAACTCCCTCACTGGCAGAAGGGAGGCAGTGTATATTTCATTACATTCCGGATCAAATCGGGCGTTCTCAACGAAGCCGAGCGTCAACTCGTAGCTGACGCGTGTGCACACTGGCACAATCAACGCGCACGCATCTATTTCATTGTCGTCATGCCCGATCACGTCCATCTGCTGCTGACGCCGATGGAGGAAACCACCGGCCGATGGTGGCCGTTGCAGACAATCATACACAGCATCAAGAGCTTCACAGCGCATCGCATAAACGAACGGCGCGGCGCCACAGGTTCGGTCTGGCAGACGGAATACTTCGATCGCATCATCCGAGACGACGCCGAGTTCTACGATACTTGGCGATACATGGCCAATAATCCTGTGAAAGCAGGTCTTGTCGGCCGCCCGGAGGAGTATGTGTTCGCGTTATCACCTGTATTGTCAGAAGACGGGCGAGACGACCGTCCCACGGGTGCTGAGGGAGTGAACCCCGGCACTATCAGGTTCTTCCCCGACCGCTACGCCCGCACCTACGAAGCCTGGCACGAGAACATCCGCGACTGGTGCGTCAGCCGCCAACTCTGGTGGGGGCACCGCATCCCGGTCTGGTCTAAGACAGGACCCGCGCCATCAGAACTTATAAACCGTGCCGAGCAATCGAATGACACAGCGATCGTTCAAACGTCTGATGCGACGCATATCGCGCTGCGCACCGACGAAGTCGATCTGATCGCTGATATCGAGGCCGCCGGCTTCCGCCGCGACCCCGACGTCCTCGACACGTGGTTCTCCTCCGCGCTCTGGCCGCTCTCGACTATGGGCTGGCCGGACGCCGGGCAGGACGAACAGTTCCCAGGCCTGCTCGAAGCGTTCAAACCGACCTCCGTCCTCTGCACCGCACGCGACATCATCACGCTCTGGGTCTCGCGCATGGTGATGTTCAACACTTATTTTACGGGCGGCCGGGTCCCCTTCCATCGTGTCTACATCCACCCCGTCATCCAGGACGGTGACGGCAAACGCATGAGCAAGTCCGCCGGCAACGGCGTCGATCCGCTCGACATCATCCGCACTCACGGCGCCGACGCCATGCGCTTCACGCTCGCAGGCCTCGCGTCACAAACACAGGATGTCCGACTGCCCGTCGAACGCGACAGAGCATCCGGTGTTAATTCATCTCCAAAGTTTGATCTCGGCAAACGCTTCTGCAATAAACTATGGAACGCCAGCCGGTTCACGATGATGATGCTCGCCGAATCCGCCGCCAGTGGCACGGACGTCTCGCCCGTGCACGAACTGCATGAGCCGAACACCGCCGAATCCCGCAGTGCGGATGCTCAACCCACAACTCGGAGAGCCGTGCAACCCCGGGAACTCCCGCTGATCGACCGCTGGATGCTCTCCCGGCTCACGCACGCCGTGTCGCGCATCGAAGCGGCGCTCGCATCGTACGAGTTCAACATTTTTGCGGAGACGATGTACGACCTCTTGTGGACGGAGTTCTGCGACTGGTATCTCGAAGCCGTCAAGCCGACCGTCCGTGATAACCCCGCTCAGCAGGCGACTCTCAGGAACTCGCTCGACATCATCCTCCGGCTGCTGCACCCGATCGCGCCGTTCGTCACCGAAGCGATCTGGGAACAGTTCACCTCTCAATCTTCAGCCGACATAGGCACGGGCGTCCCCCCCGTGCGTGAACAGCCGCCGAACTATCGTGATGACAGCGTTGCTCCAACAAGCAGAATTAAATCTAATCTGCTCTGTGTCACGGATTGGCCGGCGCCCGAACCGACGATGCGTGATGAAGCGCTCGAAGCGCGTTTCTCTAAGATTCAGGAACTGATCAGGCTGATCCGCGACACGCGTTCGTCCGTCGGCTCGGCGCCCCGAAAGCCCGCCACACTGCACACAACGACCGCCCTGGCCGCGGAGATCGCCGAGTTCGCCGGCGTGGTCGAGTCGCTCGCCGTGCTCGAGCGTGTGACCACGGACGAACCCGTCGGCCCGGCCGTATCGATCACTTTTAACGCTCATGAGCACCGCCTGACCGGGCTTATCACCGAAACGGACGCCGACGCCGAGCTGGCGCGTCTGGAAAAATCTCTCGCCGACCTCGACGCGGCGATCGCGACGCTCGAAGCCCGGCTGGCGAACCCGGGCTACACCGAACGCGCCCCTGCAAACCTAGTCCAGCAAACACGCGACCAACTAGACACCAAACGAACCGAGCGCGACTCGATCGCGCGTAACCTCGGCCGATGAACCGCACGCCGATCCAATTCGTCGCCGCGCTGCCAGCGGCGATCCTTGCGACCATGTTGCAAGGATGCGCCGCCCGGCAGACCCCGCCGCCCCAGACGCCGACCGAGTCCCGATCCGCGGACGCCGCGTCGTTCACATCGATCGGCGACGTGATCGAGTCTGTGGAGGACTGGTCATTCGGCTCGGCGAGCGGGCAGATCATCCGCACTCCGCATTACCGAATTTTTACTACAGAATCACAGCCGCTGTTAGTTGGCCGGATGCCGAATTTTCTTGAGCGCGCCCTGGAGCACTACAGGGCCGCGATCACCCCGCTGCCCGCGCCGCCGATCAAACTCGATACTTATTTTATGGACAACCGCCCGCAATGGGTCCGGCTGGCGCAGCAAATACTCGGCCCCGAGAGCGAGAACCTGACTCGCATCCAGCGCGGCGGGTTCGCCACGCGCGGCGTCGGAGTCTTCTACGACATCGGCGTCTTCGACACACTCTCCGTCGCCGCTCACGAGGGCTGGCACCAGTACGCACAGCGCACGCTCCGCGAGCGCCTCCCGATCTGGCTCGAAGAAGGCATCGCAACATTTATGGAAGGTCATAAGTGGGACGGCGCCGAGCCGGCCTTCCTCCCATGGGCGAATGTCGAGCGCTTCGATCAACTCCGCAAAGCCCACGCGGCGGGGCGGCTGCTCGCGCTGCCCGACCTGCTCGCCGCCTCGCCGCTTGAAGCGGGACCGGGCGCCGATGCTCTGATTGATTACTACGCGCAGGTCTGGGCGCTCGTCCATTTTCTCATAGAGGCCGAAGAAGGCGCCTACCGCCCGGCGTTGCGCGCCATCCTCGACGACGCCGCGGACGGCAGGCTCAATCGGACACTACTCGTCCGGCTCGGACGCGCCGACGCTGCCCGCGCCATATCAACCGCCCGCGGCGACGGCGTCCTCCGCGCGTACGTCGCCACGCCCATGGACTCGCTCGCAGCGTCATACGCATCATTCATAGATCGCATCGTCGCGGTCGGCTCGCGCGACCGCATCGTCGCCGGCCGATCGCCGCTGTCGGAGCCATGAGTGAAACACCCGATGACAAGCCCTGCCGAGTCTTCATCGCCGTCTGGCCGGATGATGAACTTCTCGACGCTCTCGAAGCATTTGATCGCGGGATTCGCCGCACGGGTGAGCGACGTATCGTCCCGCGCGATGCGCGACATGTGACGATCGCGTTCATCGGCGATGTGGCGACAAGTGAACTCACAAGGATCAGCGATGCCGTGCGTCGCGCGGTCGCGGCTCTTCCGCGATTCCGAGCGCGGCCGATCGGCGTCGTGATGCTCCCGACCGAGCATGCGCCGCGGCTGCTCGCGTGCGGGTTCGAAGGCGCGTCCGGGCTGGACACGGTGCGCGAAAGCGTGCTCGAAGCCGTGTTCGAAGTCGCGCCTACGGATCCGATTGTTCGTGACATGGATCGCAACGCCGAACATCACATAACGATCCATCGCGCGCCACGCGGACGCAAGGTGAGGCCCGATGTGCGATCTATGCTGCTTGGCCCCGGCGCCGCGGCGCCCTACGACGGCTGGCCACCTCTTGCGGTTGATCGGGTTTCGCTCGTCCGCTCGGACCTGACCCCAGCCGGAGCGGAGTATACATGCCTCGCTGAGATGCCCCTGGTCGCCGGCGGGTTCGATCCGACCCCGCGATAAATGTGGGATTGATCGCACCTTGTGTCTTGCTCTCCGGACGCCGGGTCGGTATTGTGTAGTCGTCCACGGGAGGGGACGTTTTCCAAAATTGGGCGCCACGGTGGGCAGCGATCGCCGCGTTCCGAACGAAACCCGAAGGATTTGTGCATCCGCTCCTGAAACCGCTGCGTACAGCCGGCGGACGAAGGATCAATCAGGCTTCCCTCTTACTCAACGCCCCAGACCCGCGAGGCATCGCGGGACTGGGGTTTTTATTGCGCACGCGCATATATCACGGGGATCACCCGATGCGGGCGCGTCGAATCGAGCGAGCCGCTGTGACCCCAGCCAGGCACACGCATACCAGCGTGACGAGGATGCTCAGCGCCGCAAGCGTCGGCGCGAATCGATCGTCTGCATCTGATGAAAGCGCTACTGCGATAAGTCCTATAACCGGCCCGAGTGTGTACCCGGCGCCGATCATCGCCTCGTGTGTGCCCCCGGCGTCGACTTCTGCTCGTCCGACTTCCATCGCGTAATAAAGAGCCGCGGCATAGATCGCCCCGATCCCGCCGCCGAACATTACAAGCCCCGCGATGATCCCGATTCTCCCGCCCGCGAATAGCACCATGAGGAACCCGGCGAGCATCAGGCCGCTCGACCAGATCGGCGTCCTCCATCGGCCGTGCCAGCCGCCCCACCTCTGGAGCAGGACGAACATCGCCACCCGGCTGACCATCCACGCCGAGACCAACGGCGTCTGCCACCCGATCGCCAGCCCGGTCTGATCCAGCCGCCAGGGCAGGATCGGATTAAGTGTCGCCAGCAGCACGTAACTCAGAACCAGCAGCCAGCGGAACGTGGCGAGCAGCCCGTCGTAGACCGGCGGGTGTGGCTCGTGCGATTCTTCCAGATGCCGGGGCGGTTCGGCCGAGAGCCGAGCGATCGGGACCAGGCACGCGAGATGAATCAGCCCCAGCCCGACGAACACTCCCAGCGGCCGATCCAGTTCCAGCAGCGGCGCCATACCCCACGCCGCCACCGCGACCGCGGACGCCCAGAGAAGATTGAACCAGCCGGTAGCGCTGCGTAGCCGGTCCCCGCGTCGCCCGCCGGAGAGATAAGACTCGACGATCGGCCAGAGCGCCCCCATCAGCGGCACGTACAACGCCGCGAACACCCAGATCCCCCACGCCTCCCCCGCAGCGACGGGGAGCGAGCACAGCCCGGCCATAACGATCATCATCGCGACGAGCACCCGCCGGGTCGTGATCCGCGCCGACCTCGCCGCCAGCCGCCGCAGCCCCGGACCGACTGCGAGAGCCGCCGGAATATAGACCGCCCCGACCACAAGCCCGAGGAGCAGGTTGAGCGCCCGGCCGAACCCGTGCGCCTCCTGCGCGATGAAGAACACGCCGTTGTTCACCGCGCCGGTGGAGATGCTCGCGAGGAAGACGATCGTCAGCGTCGGGCCGAGCGTCGGCGTGGCGCGACGCTTCACGTCGAGTCCGCCCGGATTGCCCCGTGAATGGTCCGCTCGTACCATGCGTGGAGACTATCGGCGCCGCGACCGCGACGCCGGGCGCGCGCGTAGCTCAATTGGATAGAGCGTCGGCCTCCGGAGCCGAAGGTTGGGGGTTCGAATCCCTTCGCGCGTACTTATACCGCTACGAATCGCCTCTCGCCGATGAATTCTGCACCGGCGCGACCGCTTCAAGCACCCGCGCCAGAACCTCCGCGGGCGTCCCCAGCGGGTCTATCTCAACAACAACCGAAGCGTCAAAAGCATTCAGCACCGGGGCCGTTTCGGCGCGGTACACCTCGAACCGGCGCCGGATCACATCCTCGCGCGCGTCGTCGGCGCGGTTCTCACGCATAGCCCGGCTGCGCAGGCGTTCGCGCAACTCCGACTGTGTCCCCTCGTCGGCGCTGTCCAGGTGCAGCACCAGCCGCACGTCGATGCGGCCTCGCAGCAATTCCACCTGACGGACGCTGCGCGGGATGCCGTCGAGAATCAGCAGTTCACATGCCGGGTCGAACCGACCCGCGTCACGAAGTTCATCTAGACGCTGAAAAAAGAGCTGAATGGTGATCTCGTCGGGGACGAGTTCGCCGCGCGACGAATACTCCGCGACCTTGCGCCCGAGCACCGACTCCGGGTCAAGCGAACGAAACGCGTCGCCCATCGAAAAGTGGACGAAACCCGGCACGGCGCCCAACGCCTTGCCTTGAGTCCCCTTGCCCACACCGGGCGCGCCGAACAAAAGCACTACTTGATACGGCTTGTCTGGCACTGGGCACGCTCCAGGACGGGTCAAGGCTCGCGGTTCTCGACTCGCATGGTAATCGGCATGACCAGCGCTTCAAGCCCAGCAAGAACTTGGTCCTCCCGTGATCGCCCATATATTGGACCCGTGCAAGGCCTCACACACCGCTGGATCTTCCGCAACCAAGCCGCCCAAGGCGGGACACTGCTCGAACGTGTGCTGGCCGCGCGAGGCCTCGACCGGCATGACGCCGCCTTCCGCGAGCCGCGCCTGACCGATCTGCACGATCCCTCGCTGATGCCCGGCCTAGACGCCGCCGCCCAGCGCGTGATCGCTGCCTTGCGAGCGCACGAACCGATCGTCATATGGGGTGATTACGACGTGGACGGCGTCACCGCCGCCGCGATCCTGTACCGGCTTTGCAGGGCTATCGAGCCGGATGCGCACGTCGGCACTTTCATCCCGCACAGGATCGACGAGGGCTACGGACTCAACGCCGCGGGAATCCAATCACTCGCCGCCGCCGGAGCAAGGGTTGTTGTCACCGTCGATTGCGGCGTCACCGCTCGCGCCGAAGCCGATCTTGCCCGACGGCTCGGTGTAGACCTGATCATCACAGATCATCACACGCCGCCCGCATCGCCCGGCCTGTTTCCCGAAGCATTCTGCATTGTCCATCCGTCCCTGCCCGGGTCCGCGTACCCATTCCGAGATCTCAGCGGCGCGGGCGTTGCTTATAAACTCGCGTGGAGATTGGCGACGCTCGCCAGCGGCTCAGAACGGGTCGGCGAATCGCTGCGAAACCTGTTGATCGACATGCTGCCTATCGCAGCGTTAGGCACAATCGCCGACGTGGTCCCTTTGCTCGGCGAGAACCGGATCATCGCGCGTTTCGGCCTGCAACGCATCAAGGCGACCCCGTTCATCGGGCTTCGCGCATTGATCGACGCCGCCGGCCTCGCGGGCGAAGATATATCCTCCGAATCCGTGGGTTTCCGGCTAGGCCCGAGACTCAACGCCGCGGGCAGAATGGGCCACGCCAACGACGCGCTCGAACTTCTTCTGACCGACGACCCACGGCGCGCCGCCCGACTCGCGGAGGAACTCACCCGCCTCAACGACCGACGCCGCACCGCCGAAGCCGCGATCACGGAGAAAGCCATAGCGCTCGCCGAACTCGCCGGCATGACCCGCGACGACCGCCGCGCGATCGTTCTTGCGCACGAAGGCTGGAGTGTCGGCGTCGTCGGCATCGCGTGCAGCCGGCTTGTCGATCGCTTCCATCGCCCGACGATTCTGCTTTCGCACGACGGCGAATATTGCCACGGCTCGTGCCGGAGCATCGACGGGTTCGACATGCACGCCGCGCTCGAATCATGCGCTGAACACCTCGAATCGTTCGGCGGACACGCCATGGCCGCCGGGCTTCGCGTCCGCACGGATCGGTTCGACATCTTCGCCGAAGCGTTCACGCGGCAAGCCAACGACCGCCTGAGTCCGAGCCAACTCGTCCCGACGCTCGGCGTCGACTGCGAAGCCGATATAAGTCAACTCGATCGTCGCACTGTCGGAGCGCTGCTGACGCTCGCGCCTTTCGGCCGTGACAACCCACCCCCCGCGATCGCTCTGCGGCGAGTCCGCATCGCCGAAGCGCCCCGGCCTATCGGTGCGGACGGAAAGCATCTGAAGTTCACCATTTCCGAGAACGGCTGCGCGCTGCGTGTCGTCGCGTGGAACTGGGGAGAGCGGCGCGACGTACTCCGCGCCGGCGCAGTCATAGACGCCGTGGTCGAGCCGATGCTCAACTGCTGGCGCGGCGTCGACACGGTCGAACCGACGCTGAAAGACCTCGCGATCGTCAGTCGCTGACACCGCCGTCACTGCGCCATCATCGAACCCATCGAAAAGATCGGCATCAGCAGCGAGATCGCGATCCAGCCGATCGTGATACCCATAAATGATATAACCGCCGGCTCGATCATTTGCGTCGCAGTCTTCAGCCGTTCGTCAAGATCTTCCTCGCATACCGATGCGACTCGATCGAGCACGGCCGGCAACCGCCCGGTGCGCTCCCCCGCCGCGATCATCTGAGCGTACGAGGTCGGCAGCAGATCGCTCTTGAGGATAACCTCGCCGATAGTTTTTCCCGACGCCATCGAGTCGTTGATCTCGTCCCAGAGCCGATCCCACGCGTGATTGCTTGTGACGCCGCGGGTGATCCGCACGGCGTCCGGGAGCGTCACTCCCGCAGCGAGCAGCGTCCCGAGCGTCCGCGTCGCGCGCGATAAATAGAAACCCTTGAAGATTGATCCGAGCACCGGCGCATTGATCTTGAACCAGTCCATGGTCCGCCGGCCGCGCTGCGACGCGCGGAACACAATCGCTACCGCGAGGACCGCCGCTAATGTCCCGATAAGCATGCCCGCATTAGCGCTGATGAATCCGCTGGTGTCGAGCAGAACTCGCGTCGGCGTCGGGAGCGCCGCGGACCGTGATTCATAAATTCTGGCGAACCGCGGAAGCACCCACGTCACCAGAAACCCCGTCACCGTGAGCGCCATCACGATCATAACCATAGGGTACATGAGCGAACCGCGGATCTGCTGCACGGTCTTGCGATCCTTCGCGAGGTACATCGAGACGCGGCCGAGCATCTCCGCAAGCGTGCCGGTTGCTTCTGACGCTTGGATCAGGCTGACTGTCATCTTCGGAAATACTCGAGGAAACTCGGCGATCGCGGCGCTGAACGAAACACCGCTGTTTATGCGGTCCGCGACGACTTCGACGATTCGCGAGAGCGCGCCGCCGCGCGTCTGCTGAAGATAGGCGTCGAGCGCGTCGCCGAGCGGGACGCCGGTTTCGAGCATGACGGAGAGTTGGGCCGTGAATGCTATAACTTCGTCGCGCCCTACGGATTTCGCCGCCTGACGCCGGCGGACTTCGTCCATATCGATGACGCTACGCGCCAGGCGTATGTTGGTGACCGTAAGCCCCTGCGCGCGGAGCAGCCGCACGGCTTCATGCTCTGACTTGGCTTCGACGGACTCGGTTCGACCCGCCCCTCGAGCGTCCCTGGCTGTAAATGCATACGTCGGCATCATCTCTCCCGGTCACCTGCCCGTGTCACATCGAAGACACGCGCATCACTTCCTCGATCGTTGTCAGCCCCTGCGACGCTTTGTAGAGCCCGTCCGCACGCAGCGGCCTGAACCCGTTCTCGATCGCCGAGGTTCGGATCTCCTGCGCGCCAGCGCCGCGCGCGATCATGTCCGATGTCACCCCGTCCGGGCTGAATAGCTCGAAGATTGCCAGCCTGCCCGCGTATCCTTTGCCGTGGCATCGTGCGCACCCGTCGCCGCGGCTCATCTCGCCGCAGTCGCCGAGGTGCTCAAGAACGATGTCTCTCGCACGCGCATCAGGGGTGTACGCCACCTTGCAATGAGGACATATCTTCCGCACCAGCCGCTGCGCGAGCACACCCCGCAGGATCGCCGACACCAGATACGGCTCCACGCCCATGTTCACCAGCCGCGTCACAGCGCTGATCGAATCATTCGTGTGCAGCGTGCTGAACACCAAGTGCCCGGTCAGCGCCGCCTGCGTGGCGATCTTCGCCGTCTCCACATCACGTATCTCACCGACCATCACGATGTCCGGATCCTGCCGGAGCAATGAGCGCAGCGCCGACGCGAAAGTAAAGTTCGCCTTGACATTCACAGGAAACTGATTGATCCCGTTGATGTTGACTTCGACCGGATCCTCAACGGTCGAGATATTCAGTTCATCGCTGGCGAGTTCGGCAAGTGCGCTGTAGAGCGTCGTAGATTTTCCCGAGCCGGTCGGCCCGGTGATGAGCGCGACGCCGTTGGGCGCGCTGATTACCTCGCGCCACCGTGGGAGCAGGTCCGGGCCGAAACCTATCTTCTCCAGCGGCACAATCGCGCTGCGGCTGTCGATGATCCGGATCACCGCTTTTTCGCCGTACCTTCCCGGCATCGTCGAAACTCGCAGGTCGATCGGGCGTCCGTCGACCATCACATGGATGTCGCCGTCCTGCGGTGTGCGCCGCTCGGAGATATCCATGTTCCCCATGATCTTGATGCGCGACACGATCGCGGCGTGCATCTGGTGCGGTGGTGTGAGTTTCGTCACGAGCCGCCCGTCGATCCGGCACCGCACCCGGCTCGCGTGATCGCCGGCTTCAATGTGTATATCCGACGCGCGGTCCTGAACCGCCTGATAAATCAGATAGTTCACGAGTTTTATGACCGGCGACTGACCCGACACTTCCTCGATATTGCCGAGATCTGTGACCTGAGATTCAACGATAGAAAAATCCGCGCCTTCAACATCTTGATATATCTCGTCGATGACGAAGACGTTGGCGTTTGGGAGATACGCGCGGAGCGTGGCGCGGATGTCGACGCCGGTCGCCGCGACTATCTGCGCACGCAGCCCGGTCAGACGTTCGATCTCTTCGATCAGAAACAGGTTCGCAGGCTCGGTGACGGCGACCGTGAGTGTGTCATCGACCTTGAAGAGCGGCAGGACACAATGGCTCTCGATGAAGTCGCGCGGCAGCGCCTCGGTGACTCGCGGGTCCGCGAGCCGGGGTGTGATGCGCGCGAACGGCACACCGTACCCAGACGCCAGGGCCTCCATCACTTCCTCGTGCGTCGCCAGCCCGAGCGAGACGAGCACTTCACCAAGAAGTTTGCTGTGCCCGAGCCGGCGTTGTTCTTCGAGCGCGTCCTCGAGCTGCGCCTGAGTGATGACGCCGCGACGGATCAGCAGATCGCCGATCGGAGCGGACGCACCCGCTCGGTTTGTCGCCGGCCGGACCATCAGCGCACGCTCCTGACGGCTGTCTCGACGCTCGAATGCGCCGGGAACGCGCGATCGAGCCGCGTGATCTCGAGAATCTTTGCGACATTATCATCGGGGTTGATAAGGCAGATCTGCCCGTTCCTCGGCGCCAATGTCTCACGGAGTCGCAACAGGCTCTCGAGCGACTCGGAATCGATGAACTCGAGATGCTCGCAATCGAGCAGTATATGCCTGGCGCCGCCGGTGATGTGCTCGTCGACAACACGTCGGAATGCGTCGACGTCTTCGGTCGTGAAATCACCTGAGACAGTCAGTACGCAGATATGTTCGTAATCCTGCGCGCTGATTTTCATGCTGCGGCTTCCAATGCTTTGTCGCTGCGCGGATCGGACTTGAGATGAGTCTCGACCAGGCGGTCGTACTCGGAGAACTCGAGACAAACGAATTCCCGCGCCAGCGCCGGATCAAATTGCGCGCCGGCGCAACGGCGGATCTCTTCCAGGACGGCCGACCTCGGGAGCGCAGATCTGTACGTGCGTGTCGAACTCATAGCGTCGAAGGAATCGGCGATCGCGAGCAGCCGCGCTGGCATCGGGATGTGCTCGCCGGCGAGGCGATCCGGATACCCGGCGCCGTCCCATCGTTCGTGATGGTGCAGCACGCCGGGCAGCACATCCGAGAGTTGCGGCAGCCCCCGCAGAATCCGCACGCCGATCTCAGGATGCTTCTTGATCAGCTCGAACTCGGCGTCCGTCAGGCGGCCGGGTTTGGAAAGAACCGACTCAGGCACGCCAATCTTTCCGATGTCGTGAACCAGCCCGCTGATCCGCAGACGCTCCACCGCATCGGCCGGCATCCCGACTCTCTCCGCGAGGCGTACCGCCAGGTGGGCGACCCGCTCGGAATGGCCGCATGTGTAGCGGTCCTTCGCGTCGATCGCAGCGGTCAGCGTCTGGAGCACCCCGAGGAACATCGCCTGCTGGTCGTCATAGAGCGCGGCGTTTTCGAAGAACACACCCATCGAACCCGCCGCCGCGTCGAGAAGTTTCAGATCTGAACTTGCAACATCCGTGTCCCCCCCGCGCTTCTCGCCCGCGGCGATCACACCTACGAACTTATCGCCGCTGATAATTCGGCTAATGGCCACATCGCCCGCGGCATGAACTCCCGCGTCCCGTTCGAGCTCATGTCTCGGGAGCGTGACCACGGCGCCGGCGGACGCGCGGTCCAGCGCAATCGCCAGGACGGGCCTGATGCTGCGTTCGGAGCCGGTCGGACTGGCATGAATAATCCGCCGCCCGGCGAGTTCACGCGCCACCGTGTGATCGGCGATGAACGCAGCTCCTACCCAGCCGTACGACATGGTCGCGTGCAGTTCCGCGCACGCCTGCTCGACGAACCGGCCCGGCGCCGCGACCTCGGTCATCAACATGCTGAGTTTATAGAGAAGTGTGATCTCCTCATAACTCTCCGTGAGTCGGTCGCTGAATTCATCGAGGGCGTCGTCACGACCGGCTAGTTCGGTTGAATCGTCCTGCGTCCAGTGGAGAAGGGCGGCGACCGTGCCCATGCTTGTCATCGCGTGCGCTGCGATGCGTTTCAGTGATGAAACGAATGCGTTCCGCTCTACTCCGACCCACTCCGCGAACGTGTGAGACGCAAGAATGCACATTTGTTCATCCGGATCGCGCGTCAGGGCGACGACATATCCTGTGCGCCCCCGTCTGCCGCTGACCTGCACGGGGATCGCGTGCATACCTGGGATGAACTCCGTCGGCTCGGGCAGTTCCTGCTCGCTCCACGCCCGGGCCATTTCGCGGACTCGGGCACGTGCGCCGTCCGTTTGTAATGCCGCCGCGACTGAATGATCATTATTTGTGCAGACCGAGCATGCTTCGGGGCGCTCACCGGCCAGATCGCAGCAGATCGTCGGCATGCCGAGAGCGTGACAACGCTGCCGGGTGCGCTCGGTCATTCGACAGTCGATCTGGTACGGACGGTTGTTCATGCTGCTTCGGCGGATTTACCCGGCGGGTGCAGAATCGCGTTCACTCGTTCGAGGAGTTCGCGCGGTCCGAACGGCTTGCTCACGACATCGAGAATATATGTCCCGTCCATATCATCCGGCGTCAGGCCGAACCCGCGCGCCGTGAGCATCAAGATCGGAATATTCGCGGTCGAGCGCGTGGATCGGAGTTTGCGGGCCATCTCCAGCCCCGTGAGGTATGGCATCTGCAAGTCGGTGATAATAAGGTCCGGCGTGTGCTGAACGGCGGCTTCGAATCCCTCCTCGCCGTCCGCCGCAGTGCGGACTTCGTACCCCGCATTGCGGAGTTTCAGCGAGACGACCCTGGTGATATGAGCCTCGTCGTCGATGACGAGGACGGTCTTCCCATCTCCGGTCATGCCGCCCTCCTCGCGCTCTGGCGAACATACGGGATCGTAAAGACGAATCGGCTGCCCATTCCAACTTCGCTGGTGACGGCGACCTGCCCGCCGTGGACAGTCTCGACGATGTGCTTGACAAGGTTGAGGCCCAGGCCAGTGCCCTTCGCGACACGTTTGTAGTTCTCGACGCGATAGAATTTGTCGAAGACGTGCGGGAGCGAATCCGGCGGGATGCCCAGCCCTGTGTCCGCGACAGTGGTCATGACGGAACCAGTTGTCTCGTCGTTCTCGACCGTCACCGTCACACGGCCGCCATCCGGTGAGTATTTCACCGCGTTCGACAGCAGATTCAGCAGCACCTGCTGGATCATGTCGCGATCGGCTTCGGCGCTGTAGAGAAGCGGGCCGGACTTCACACGCACGGTTATATCTTTGAGCTTTGCCTGCGGCTCGATCACGCTGACGGCGGCGTGGGCCGCCTTGACAAAGTCCATGTCCTCGTACTTCGCCTTGGATATCCCCGCTTCGATGCGGCTGATGTTGAGCATGTTGTCGATGAGCCGGCCCAGCCGGTCGGCCTCACTCTTGATGACGTGATAAAACTCGGTCTGCGCTTCCGGATCGGTCGCCTCGCCGTCGAGCAGCATCTCGATGTACGCATTGATCGAGGACAACGGCGTGCGGAGTTCGTGCGAAGCCTTGGAGACGAACTCCGACTTCACCTGGCTGATCTCTCGCTCTCGCGCGATGTCGCGGAGTATGAGGACTACACCGCCGACCGGCTCGTTCTGATCGGGCAGGCATGCGATCGTCGCCTCATGCGCCCTTCCCGGCGCGTCAGGCCCCGCCGAGGCGTCCGACACGTCGACCTCCGCGCGTGTGCGGTACGACGGCGATCGCGATTCATGCGCCTCGACGATAAGCCTGGTTATGCGTTCATCGCTAATGACCTGTTCGGCCGATCGGTTCAGATCTTCCGGAATCCGAACCCCGAGCAGCGACGCCGCGACCGGGTTGATCAACCGGAGTTCGCCGTAGGCGTTCGTGACGATGACGGCGTCGTGCAGGCTGTGCAGAACGGTTTCGAGACGTTCGCGTTCGCTGTCGCTGATCTTCGCGCGGATTTCCAGTTCGCGAACACGCGCGAGCATCGTTTGCACATCGCACTGGTTCTCATCGATGAGTCGGCGGATGGCGTCGGAGATCGGACGCATCAGCGCCGAAACCGGGAGGATGACGGGCTGGGCGTTGGTGGTCTCATTCGCGGCGTCGAGGAGTCGGTCCTCGTCACGATTGAGAAGCCAAACCAGCGGAGCGATCGCGAGAACGGCAAACGCCGTTACCGCGGCTGCCAGCGGCGCGCTCGTGCCGGAGCCGAAGATCATCGGCGCGGTCAGACCCGCCGCGAGCGACGCTCCGCCCGACCACAACAGAATGCCGGTCCCGATCTTCACCTGCGATCTCTCCTCACACACACAGCCGAGCGTTGCCGATCACTGATCGATGCCGACTTCCGCGAGCATCCGACGGGCGCGCGGCTCGGCGGGATCGATGGTCAACGCTTCCACGAGGCTCGACTCTGCTTCGGCGAATCTGCCCATCCCGCGTAGAATCGAAGCGCGGACGATCATCGGCGTCGGGTCCACGCCGCGCGCCAGAACGGCTGCGCGTGTGATCTGCTGGAGCGCGGTGTCTAGGTCGCCGCGTGAATGCGCCCACAGCGCCGAGAGCATCGGGCCTTCGAATCGCTGCGAGTCGATCGCCGCCACTCGGGAGGCGGCAATACGAACACGCGATCCGTCACCTAGCAGCAGCGCAACCTGCCCGAGTTCGATCCAGGTTTCAACGTCGCCGCGGCCAAGCTCATCGCCCGCCAGGGCGAGCAGGATCGCGCGTGCATCAACCGGGCGATCGAGCTCGATCAGCACCTTCGCCTGAAGCCGGTGAAGATCCCGACGATCCTTGTTGTCTTTCCTGCTGAGCAACGAACGCAGGGAGAATTCGGCTTCTATGAATCGCTCTGCCCGGACCTGTGCAACGGCGAGGTCTTCGAGGATCGAATGATCGTCAGGCGCAAGGAGCCGGGCTTCGTCGAAGAGCGTGACGGCGAGGGCGGCGTCGCCGCGCATCAGCGCGAGGTGCCCGAGGGTCTGGCGAACGCCCGCGTTGTGCTGAAACTGCTTGACGCGGCTTTCGAGAAGGCGCTCCGCTGCGTCGAGGCGGTTCTGATCGATCAGAACTTCGGCGGCGGCGACGGTGTACTGGGCCTCTTCAGGCGCCAGGGCCGCGGAGGCTTCATAATATGCCAGTGCCGCGTCGCTGTCGTTGAACCTCTCGTGCAGCACGCCCAGATAATAATGCGCCTCGACGAACGCTGCGTCTGTTTCGATTGCTTGCTTGAATGAGATCACCGCCTGCTCGAGTTGGCCGAGTTCCGCGAGGATTCGGCCGCGGAGGCTGTGCGCCTTGGCGACCTTGGCGTTGATCTGGATTGACCGATCGACGCTCTTGAGTGCTTTGGAGAGATCACCCGCGAGGAACTGCTGCTGGGCCATGTCCCATTCGGTGCCGGACTTGATGACTGCCATGCGCTCCTGCGCCGCTTCGATGCCCTGCGTTGTGTATTTCCCATGCCCGGGCGCGCAGCCGGCGAGCGCCGCGGCCAGCGCCAGTGCGCCGACAGCGGGGAAGGTCAGGGAATCTGATATGCGGTGAGTCATAACATTGTCTCCGGTTGGCGCGATCGGCATTGCGATCAGTTCTTGTCGGGGTCGACATCCGCGATAGCCGACTCATTGGACACGGGCAGGCCGTCGAAGAGACGCAGCGGCTTGTCGGACATGCGGAGGATGTCGCGCAGCGAGCGCCAGCCGCTCGATAATGACACTCCGTCATAGCGCGGGGGAATCGGGCCGTTGCCTACGAGGAATGTCGATTCCATCGGCCACATGGGCTGACGCGCATTGTTCGGCTGCGTGTTCGGACCGGCGCCGCCGACGAGAATACGCGGATCTTTGAGCCACTCCGGCGCTGGTTCTGAGCGCTCGGGTGTGTTGAGCAGCGGGTCGGACTGGAGATCGAGCGGGCGGATCCACTCGGCGAATGTTCGCGCGGGGAAGGACCATTCGAGGTCCCCGCCCGCAGCCATCGCTTCAGCGACAGACTCGACGTGGAACAGCTCCTTCGGGTCTATCAGATTCGTATCTGATTTCTGAAGCGCGACGCTCATCGGCCACATGGTTAACGCCGGGTCGGCACTGTCATCCGACGGGGTTTCGGCGTTCGTCACAGCCGCTGGGTCGCTCGGGGTCATGGTGACGGTGAGCATGAGATCGCCCATCTCGTCGGCGTGCATCCCGTTATGATTCTGGTTCTTGGCGTCGGCGAGTGAGGAAGGCTCATTCATTGCCGACACCGGCTGATCCGCTGTCGCCGACGAAGGTTGCTTCGTAGCACCGGTGTTCTTCGATGACGCGACCTGGTCGGTTGAACTCTTCGCGCCCAGAGAATTTAGCGCGCCTAGAACGTCGTTTCGCTGCTCGGACGCGGCGCCGATCGGCTCGCCGGCGCCGAGCGCCTTGTTCAGCACGCGATCGAAGATGCTGCGTGACGGCCAGGACTGTGTCTCGCCGAGAATCCGCTCGCGGAGGTCGATCGCATCGGGCTGGCCGTGCTGCATGTTGAGCGATCGGCGGAGTTTCCAGAGTGCGCGGGAGGTGTCGCCGTCGGCGGCGAGGCGCTCGGCTTCGAGGTTAAGTTTTGAGGTCATACGGTCCCGGCTCCAGGGGAGCAAGCCGTTGCGTGTGCCCGTGCGGACCCGACGGATTTCGTCGGAAGCGAGCTCGCTATCCTCGATGAGTCGCTGATCGTTCATGATCGTCG
>CAZTEE010000004.1:21425-27635 GCA_964611775.1 uncultured Phycisphaeraceae bacterium
GAAGATGATCTCGGAGCGGTCGGTCGAGTCGTCGTGCCCGCGGAACGCTGCGCCGATGATCGGGAGATCGCCGACGAACGGGACCTGGCGTCGCCCGACGACGGTTGTTTCTTTGAACAGGCCGCCGAGAACGATCGTTGACCCGTCACGCACGATGACGTTGGTGGTTAGTTCCTGGGTGATCTCGTCGGGGATGGTCACGTTGGCGCCGTTGCCGTCGGTCGCCTGGCGGATGACGCCTTCGGACACGGACGGGTTGAGCTCCATGCGGATGTCGCCGTTGGTGCTGATGAATGGGCGGAAGGAGAGTTGGGTGCCGGTGTCGAGGAACTCGACGGATTGCGTTGTTGAGGTCTCGGTGCTGGTCGTGTTGAGGAAGCCGATGCGGCGACCGACGAGCACCCGTGCCGGGGCGCGGTTAACGGCGAGAATCTTCGGGTTCGAGAGCACGACGGTGTCGGACACTTCGTCGAGGAGGCGGACGAAGAGCGAAAAATCATCCTCGATTATGCCGAGTTTGAACCCACCTGGGCCGGACGTGTTGCCGACGCTTGTGCCGCCGGCGATGCCGCGGTTGTTGGGCGGGCTGAAGCCGTCGCCCTCGGCGCCGGTCCCGCCTCGGATGAGCGCATTGGCGGCGCCGAGCGGGCCGCCGACGTTGATGAAGTCGGTAAAGTTAACGTTGTTGAGGAAGGAAAAATCAACGCCGAACGCGTTCGCTTCGGTGAGCGCGGTCTGAAGGATCGTCGCTTCGACGAGCACCTGAGCCGGGCGTGTGTCGATCTGCTTGACGAGTTTCTCGACCTCTTCGACGTGCTCGGGATAATCAAAGATTACGAGCGTCGCGGAGAGGGCGAACTGCTCGTCGCCGACGGGTGTGGAGTTCGGGACGTTGAAGAGTCCCACGTCGCCGTTGGTCTTGATCTGGCCGACCTCCGACAAGAGCGGGGCGCAGAACTCGGCGGCGTCGTTCGCGTTGAGGTAATCCAGGCGGATGACCTTCGAGATCGGCCGGCGGTTGGCCCGTTCGATCTGCTGGATTTCCTCGAGGGTGTAGACGTAGATGAACGTGCCGCGCTCGACGAAGCCGTACCCGTTGACGTTCAGGATTGCTTCGAGCGCTTCGTAGAACGTGACGTTGTACAGGTCGGCGGTGACACGGGCCGACACCTTGCTGCTCATCACGATATTGCGCTCGGACTGGATGGAGAGCATCTGGAGAACGTTCCCGAGATCCTCGTCCTGGACGTGCAGATCGACGGTGAGGTATTCGGACACATTCACGCCGCTGGCGTCGCCGGTGCGAGGAGCGGGCTTGAACGGGTTGCGGTCCTGCGCGATCAATGGTGCGACGAGCGCCGCGGAGAGAGCCACCGCGCAGGCGCGGCCCGCGCATGTCGTGAGCATCCCGGGTCGAAGTGTCATGGTACGATGCATAGCTCCGGCTCCTCCGCCGGCGCGACGCATGGTCGCGGCGGCAATCCTCCCAGTCCGTCCGTTCACTGGCCCGAGCGTGAGAGCGTCACGCGCACGCCTTCTTTTTCCATCTCCACGCTGTGCGCGTGGATCTCGATGAGCGTGAACCCGTCGATCGTGTCGCCGACGCGGAGCACGGCCGCGTTCCGACGGGCGCCCGCGATCGGCTCGATCACCGCGATGGGATTGGTTCCGATCATCGTGCTTCTCAGACGCAGCGACTCCGCTTCCTGGCGCACACGTGATTCGACCGAGATCGTCCCGGGAGCGCCCGTACGTGTTGATTTGTCGTCTGTTCCCACGCGCGACTTTGGGTCGTCGGCGGCGAGCAGGTCCGGCTGGGCGGACAAGGCAACGAGCGGGTCCGAGAGCGCGAACATGTCACGTTTCAGAACATCAGGATCCGAGAACCACACCGGCCTAGGCGGCGCGACCGGGATTTCGTCTGACACCTTATTATTCCCGTTGCTTCTCGTTGAAGCGAACCCTGATGAGCCGGCGGACGCCTCGGCACGGCTCGGCCCGCTGGTCAACGCCGCGCGAACCCACAGCCCGACCGCGACAAGCACGAGACACGCCAGCACGCCCGCTTTCTTTTTGTCAGCGGTGACGATCGCCCACACTTCGGCGAATCGCTGGTTCATGGACGCACCTCCGCGCTGCGCGTGGCGTCCGCTGCGCCGGCTTGATTGGTCTGCGAAGCCGGGTCCGAGTAAACCGTCAGCAGGATTTCGGCCTGAACCGTCTTGCCGGCGTTTTCGAGCACGTCCTGAGTCGAGCGTCGCGGCGTTTCCACCTTGACGCGGACGATGCGTACGAGCCTGGGAAGCGATTCGAGCCATTCGATCGCGTCATACACACCCAGGAACGGTCCGCTCAACCGCACGGACATCGGCGCGGCGAGTGCATCCCCGAGATTTGTTGTCGCACCGGTGGTGATCTCACGTTCGGCCATGCGGTTGTCATCAAGACGCTGCGTTAAGGCTCGAATGAGTTCGGCGATGGCGGCGTCCTGCGGGATGTCGCGCGCCTCACGTTCGACGCTCCGGCGGGCTTGGTCCAGCCGGGATTCGATCCGGGCGAGTTCGGCGGCGCCGTTGTCCGCGCGGAAGGATCTGCTCGAAAGGCGCGCCGAGTCGTCCTTGAGCCGGTCGATCGATCGGACACGCGGGACGATCCCCAGCACTACGCACAGCGCCGCGAGCGCGACCCATCCGAGCAGGAACCACAGCCTGGGCGATCCGATCATGGCGTCGTCTCCGTGTCGTGCACCAGGACGATGTGCAGGTCGATCTCACAGGTGACGCCGAACTCGCGCGCCTCCCCGGCGCCGAGCTTGGTCTTGCGGGCGTAGTCCATGACGACGGTAGAGAATATTTCAAGCCGCTGGAGCCGTGCCACGAACTCGGCGATGTCACGGTCGTCGGGCGCGACACCGGCGAGTTCGACATACAGAGCTTCGAACTCGGCCTGCGCGTTCGCCTCGGCTTTAGTGCGGGCGCGGTTGGTCCGCGCTCGGGGTTTAATAGCAAGATTCGTGAGAGTGATCTCGGCGGGGGCCGTGGCCCCGATAGTAGCGATCACGTCGCCGACCGCGACCGGCCAGGCTAGTCGGCGGTGGCGATTGAGTGTGCGTTCATAGCCGTCGATCTCGGCGAGAAGTTCGTCGGCGCGTCGCTGCTGATCCTCGTCGAGTTGCACCTGACGTAGCAGGGAATCCACGCGGTGCTGCTCACGCTGCTGGGAGAGGCTCAGCGTCGCGGAGACAACGGCGGCGAGCGCGAGCGTGACGACGTATGCCGTCACCCACCACTGGATCTGGCTTCGCCGGCCGAGTCTGCGTCGGCAGGACTCGGGTGTGAGGTCGACGATCGGAATCATGCCGCCTGCCTCCCGCCGTCGTCGCGGCGCTCGGTGCGGATCGGCTCGTTGGGAGCGATGTACGCTCGATCGATGCTTAATCCGGAGCCGCGCAGAGATAGCCCGGCGGCGGCGGCCCATTCCGGGTGAGGCGCGTCCTCCGCGCCTGCAAGCGCGCCCCCGAGGCGTACACCTTCGAGCGGCTTCGCCAGCCGGCAATTCAGACCGATGCTCTGCTCGATGTGCTCGACAAGCCCTGGCTCTGCGGCTTCACCGCCCATCACCAGCGCGTACGCCGGTCGTGCACCGGTGAAGCTCACCGCGTAATACCGCAGGCACATCGAGATCTCACGCGCGAGTTCGTCGACGACCGGGCGCACGGCTTCGAATATCGCACGCTCGGTTCGCTCGTCTCGCACCGCGTCGAGATGGCGCCGGGTCGGACGGATGCGCCGTGTGCGGAGGTCGATAGCGCCCTGCGGGTCAAGCCCCAGCCTCTCCCCAACTACCTGGTTCATCGCGCGACCGCCGACGGCGATGGCTTTATAGAAACGGATCGAGGCGCCGTGCATCACGATGAGGTGTGTCGAACTCAGACCGATATCTACGAGCACGCGTGTGATGGCGTCGTCGTCAGATCTTAGTCCGGCACGTTCGAAGCACCTCGCGGCGGCGACGAAACTCGGCTCCGTCCCGATCGGACGCAGGCCGGCGTCCGACAGGCCGTCGATGAGCCAGCGGAGTGTGACTGTCGGGGCGCCGAAAACGATCACTTCGTCGCGGATCTGATCGCTCTGGCGTACTTCGCCGGCGCGGATCCACCCGATCTCGGATTCCTCTGATTCAGGGTCGAAGCCGAGGCGATCGGGAGCCTCGATGCGCACTGCGTTTTCCGCTTCCTCGAGCGGCATCTTGGGCTGACGGATCGAGCGGATGCGGACCAGGTCGCGCCCGATTCCCACAACGCAACGGCGACCGCGCATGCCCGTGCCGCGCCAGCGCGATGTGAGCGCTTCGAGCACCGGCGAGAGCCGATCCTCTACAGTCTCTGCGTCGGGATCGACGTCGGCCTCGATGCGCGCGGCGCCGACCACCTCAAGCCCGCGACGCGTCCGCTTGAACTGGAGCAGTTTCGCACCAGATGCGCTCAGATCGAGCCCGATCGGCAGGGATGCGGGTTTTAGAAACGTCGGGGTCTTCATGTCTGCACGTGTGTCGGTGACGATCGTCGGCGGCGCCGCGGGGGCTGGTCATGGATTGACGCGGACGACCTCGACCCTGCCGGTGAAAGGCTCTATGTTCACGAGAAACGCGGAGTCGTTGCCCAGGATTCGGAACGAACCCCCGGCGCCGGGTTCATCGCCGGTCAGCGCGAGCACAGGCCCACCGAGTTCGTCGTAGATCAGTTGTGTCCCGCCGTTGATGTTGATGTTGTCGATGCGCGCGCCGGCGAACTCTGTCGCGTCATAATTGCGGGATAGCGGCCGATTCCCGCCGTCCATAGGATCGAAGAGCATGTCGGCGGGGCTTGTTGTATCGAGTAGCGTCGCGCCGGGCGGCGGTGCGAACACGGTGTATCCGTTCCCGGCTGCGAGTTCCCACTGCGACTGTGCCGCGTTCCACTCGGCGACGACGCCGAAAGCCATTACGTATCGCGACTGGTTCGCGAGCGCTTCGGACTGAATAAATGTGATGTCGCCGACGATGGTGCGGACGGCGGCCTGGATGCGGAGGACGCCGACGTTCGCCATAGAAGGGATGACCATGGCCCCGGCGAACCCCAGCATCGCCACGACAATCAGCACTTCGATGAGAGTGATGCCGGATCTGGCGGCGTGTTGTCGCGTGCGGTGACGATTCATGATCGGATTCCGTGGCCTCGCCGCGCGTTTGATCTTGGTATCAGTCGCCGGAAGTTGCGGGCATCTCGATGACGCGGACCTCGAGCGGGCGTGAGAGCCGTTCGTTGAGCGTGTCGATCTTCTGAGAGAGTCGTTTGATTTCGGAGATCATCTCGCGGCGTTGATCGGCGGGGTTCACGAGGCCTTGCGGCGGCGTCGGATTGATCCCCTGCTGTGCGGATACCGATGCGGTGGGCGCCCATTGCAGGAACAGCACCGCGAGCAGCACGATGTTCATCGTGACCAGCACGCGAACGAAGGTTGTGTGTGACCGTGCGGCATTGTCGTGGTGGCGTTGCATTGGGTGCTCCCCTCAATCCCGAGCGCCTTTCGCGCCGGCTGGTTTCATTTCCCGCACGCGCACGACGAATTCGGCGTCACGCCGTGACCCGTGATCCAGATCGGACCCGGGGCGCGCGAAGGTGAGCCGGACGCGGAGCGCGACGCCGTCATCGTTCCGCCCGATCGGCTCGATCAGCATCGCCGTCACATCCGTCGCGACGACGGCCTGTTGCACGTCCGATCTTGATCTCCAATGGCCGGCGAGGTCGTCCGAAAAAAGCATGGGTTCCTTGATCGTGGCGCCGGCCTGCTTCCCGGGTGGGATGGTTAACGCGAGGACCGCGTTGAGCAGCGGCGCATGCTTGAGTATCAGCAGTTCGTCCTCGTTAACAACGCCGGGGTCGCGCGAGTCTTCGATCCACAAGCGGAGTTCGCCCGACGCCGAAGTGGTACGGGCGTCTCGCCCGTGCGCGGCGTAATCGCCGGCCCGGAAATCAATCAATGAGGACGCGGACGCGATCAGGCGTCTCATCCCCTCCGCGGCCTCGGCTTCGTCTATGTTTAGAGACGCTGTATTGATCGAGGTTTCCGCGGGCACAGGCGGGACCGAGAACACGATCGCCGGCCCGACCATGACGCCGATCGCGCCAAGCCCGGCGGCGAGCGCGACGCCGACTCCGATCGGCATCGT
>CAZTEE010000005.1:0-25416 GCA_964611775.1 uncultured Phycisphaeraceae bacterium
AACGGCACGAGGATCTTCGTTCCGTCCTTGCTCAGACGATACGTGGCGATGCCGCGGGCGCTGAGGCGCATCCGCTCTCTGCGGGCCTTTTCCTCCGCGGTCAGTTCCTCCTCGGCGCCGCCGAGCAACGCCGCAGCGGTGAGCAGCACGCGCTCCTGCTGCGTCGCGGTGTCGTAGATGTACAGGTCTCGCACGTTCGTCCGCGGCCCGGAGCGCAGGAACAAGACCGCGTCGCCCTGAGGCGTCGGCGTGATCGCTGTCGGACGCCCGGCGCCGAATCGGTATGTCTCGGCGTACCGCGTGAGAAAGCCGGGGTCCGCGACGCCAGTTTGGTCGCCGTTGACGCGCGTCGCCCGCGCGACGCGCCCGTCGCTGTCGGTCGTAGCGCATCCGGCGCCGACGATCGCCATGACAAGGATCAAGCCGAGCATCCCGACGCCCCGCTGTCGATTTCGTACTGCGTGCATCACGGTGAATCTCCCCGCGGGAACTTCATGGAGCATACGACTTTGACGGGCTTGGAACCGTGCGCAGATCGCGCGCACTGATCTTACACGAAGACCGACGCCGGGGAGAGGGGCGACCGGTGCTGTGAATGATCCGCGCGTAGTGCGCTATACGTTCAAAGCCCAGGGATTTATCCCTGGGCTTTGTGCGCTGTTTGCGAGACGCTTGATGAAGTCGGGCTCAAATTCACTGCTCGGAGAGCCGTGCCACCCCGCAGCGCACGGGCGGGACGCCCGTGCTACTGGTTTATTCCGCACTGGAGAGTTAGCGAATCAGCCCTTCTCGGTTCCTTCGGCCTCGGCCATCGCGGTCGTGACCTGTTCTTCTTCTTCGCCCTGGATGTAGACCTGGCCCTTGTAGAACTGAGACCAGACGACGTACAGCACCGACACGCCCGCCATGATGGCCGTGAAGAACCAGTAGTAGTTCGCCCCGTCCAGCGGCGTCGATCCGGTCTCCTCGTCCTTGATCGCTTCGAGAACAATGTTGACACCGGACACGAATACGTTGCCCAGCGACACGCCGAGGAAGTAGACGCCCATGATGAACGACTTCATCCGTCGTGGCGCCTGCGAGTACGCGAATTCCAGACACACGACCGAGACCATGATCTCTGCTGCGGTCAGGACGATGTACGCGAAGAACTGCCAGCCTACATTCGGCATCCCCGCGAGGTGACCCTGGAGGGCGGCCTCCGTCATCCCGCCTGCACGCGCTTGCCTGATAGCATCGATGAGCCTGGGGACATCGCCGGCGATGCCGGAGTCCGCCCAGATCGCCGCTGCGGCCGCAACGCTATTCGCCTGGATCCCCATCTCGATCCACGCGCTGATCCCGAACGCCACCGCCGTCATGAAAAGACCGGCGCCGATCTTCCGCAACGGCGTCAGCGGGATCACCTTGTTAACCGCCGGGTACAGCACCAGAGCGAATAACGGGATCCCCACGATTATAAGAAACGGGTTCACCGCCTGGATCTGCGACGGGAGCCACGATATCCCCAGGAATTCCCGGTCCATGCGGTCCGCCTGGAGCACCCATGCCGACCCCGTCTGATCGAAGATCGCCCAGAACATCGGCACGAACAGGAGGAACAGCGGCGACAGGTTCACCAGCGCCCGGATGCCGTCCTTGCTGAAAGTCTCGTCCTTGAACCGCTGCCAGCCCGCCGGCGGAACGTGCACGAACTTCTTCCGGCCGAGCCAGAACACAAACGTCGCGACCCCCATCAATACGCCCGGCAGCCCGAACGCCAGCCACGGGCCGACCTTGTCCAGGAGGATCGGGGTCAGCAGCTGCGACGCCACCGCGCCGACGTTGATCGACAGGTAGAACCAATTGAAGATCTGAGGCAGCAGCCGTTTGTTGCCCGACCCGAACTGGTCCCCCACGTTCGCGGAAACGCAAGGCTTGATCCCGCCCGCGCCGAACGCGATCAGCACCAGCCCCGCGTACAAGAACGGCTTCATGTCCCACATGCCCGTCACGGGGCCGAGGTCCATCAACGCCAGGCACCCGTGCCCGAGGCAGTACATCAGGCTGATTATCAGGATCGTCCGGTACTTGCCCCAGAAGATGTCCGAGATCATCGCGCCTATCAACGGCGTGAAGTACGCCGCCGCCACGAACAGGTGGAATACGCTCTTGGCCTGCTCGTCGCTGAGGTTCGCGTCGTTCCCCGACGCGTCCATCAGGTACTTCGTCATGAAGACCGTCAGGATCGCACGCATCCCGTAGAAACTGAACCGCTCCGCGGCCTCGTTCCCGATGATGTACGGCACGCCCGGCGGCATACCCGTGATCGAGTGGTCCGGGGTCGTGCGATACTTGCCGTGAGCGGCGCCGTTCGGTTCTGATCTGGTCTTCGACATGCGGCCTCCGGGGGCGGTGATTGACCCGACAGATTACCGACCGCACGTCCGATCTCAACCCCCCCCCGAACGCTCGGCCTCCGACCCGATCCACTACGACAAAAGCCCAGGGATCCCATCCCTGGGCTTTGATGCTTGCTCCACCGGATTACGATCGAATCAGATCGACCGACTCGTACACCCGCTCAGTTGATCGGTTCCAGCGTCATCGGGTCGCGCAGCGGCATCCGCATCACCGCCCCGCCGAAGAAGTCCTTCATCGACGCCCGACCTTCGAGGTCGCCCGGCGCGATCTCGGACCAGTTCCCGACGACCATGATCACCACGCGGTCCGGCCGCAGGTGCTCCTTCGCCACGCGCAGCACATCCTCGGCGGTAACCGCGTTTACCTTCTCGCGGTACGTCTCCCAGTAGTCCCGATCGCGCCCGGTCCATTCGTCGTCGATGAATGTGCCGATGATCGCCTGCCGGGACTCGAACCGCCTCGGGAAAGTTTCGATGAAGGAGTTCTTCGAGGTTTCGAGTTCCTGCGCCGACACCGGCTCCGTGCGGATGCGGTTGATCTCTTCCATGATGATCTTCGCCGCGAGCGCGACCGTGCTGTTCTTCGACTGGAACGACGCCCGGAACTGCCCCGGGTACCACACCGGCGTCGACAGTCCGGACCCGACGGAATACGCCAGCCCCTCGTCGCTGCGCACCCGGCTGACGAGCCGGCTCGTGAAGCCGCCACCGCCGAGGATGTCGTTCATAACCATCAGCGGGATGAAGTCCGGGTGATCGCGGGTGACGCCGCGATGCCCGATGTTGACCTTGCCCTGGGGGATGTCCTTCTCGACGTGATAGACGCCGACACGCTCGGGCGCTGCTGGCGCGGGCGGGTCGGGCATGCGCTCGCCCCGCTCCCAGCCAGAAACCGCCCGCTCGAGCCGATCGAGCATCGCGCGCGGGTCGAAGTCGCCCGTCACGCCGATCATAAGATTGCCCGGCTGGAACACCTTCGCGTGGAACGCACGCAGATCGTCTCGCGTGATCGAGTTGATGTTCCGCTCGGTCGGCTGGCGCGCCTCGAAGTGGTCCTCGCCGAACATCAGCGACGCCCACTCCCGGTTGAGGATGTTCTGGGCGTCGTCGTTGCGCTGCTTCATCTGTTCGAGCGCCTCGGCGCGGTAGACGCCGATCTTGTCCTCCTGGAAGCCAGGCGTGCGGACCATCTCCATGAATAGCGCGAAAGCCTCGTCGAGCGTGCTCGTCAGCGTGTTGAGCGTCGCGACCGATTGCGTCCCGCCGGACCCGACCATGACGTTCGCGGCGAGGAAGTCGAAGCGCTCGTCGAGTTCCTCCGCGGAACGCTCGGCTGTCCCGCCGCGACGCATCATCGCAGCGGTCATCCGCGCCAGCCCAACCGAGCGGGGATCATCGAGATAGTCCCCGCCATTGAAACTCAGGGTGATCGTGACCAGCGGCAGTTCCGCGCTCGGCGCCAGGTACACCGGGACTCCCGACGCCAGTTCCTGCCGATAGTCCGCCGGGTGCGGCGGGTCGAACTGCAGCGGCTGGAACACGATGCCCTCGGGCCGTTCGGGCAGAGGCGCCGCGACCGCGACCGCCGCCACCATCAGAGCCATACCCAGCCGAATCGCAGATTGAAAATATTTCATTTGGCTTTCACTCCTTCGTGTGGATTGTGTCTGACACGCGAACGCGACCCCGATCACTCCCCGCCCGCGGCGCGCAGCCGCGCGATCCGCGATTCGAGCTTGTCGAGGATGTAGAGGATCGCCGGGCGGAACTGTGGCGGCGTCTGACCCGCCTGCGCAGAGATCTGCGCCTGCATCTCCAGCAACTGCTCGATGCTGTTATTCGCCTCGATCCCCTCGACCGTCTGCCTGACCATCGGGCGTAACTGCGGGTCGATCGCCAGCAGCGCCGGGTCCTCCGGCTCCGACCCTTCCTTGCGCACATAGGTAGCCACGGCGCGCCGCTCGGGCTTGAAATACGTGTCGATCACCCGCCGCACATCCGCCGCCGTCACCCGCTGTAGCCGCGACGTCTGATCGTTGATGTACTCCCACTCGCCCATTGACTCGTACAGCGCCAGTTGAATCAGCAGGAAGAAGTTGCTCTGCAAGCGACGGTAAGAATCCGCCAGCACGCGATTCTTCACTTTCTGGAGTTCATCCGCGCTGATCGTCCCCGTGTGTAACTCCTCGATTATCTCGTACCACGCCGCTTCGAGATCGCCCGGCGTAGCGTCGCCCTTGGCCTCGGCGAAGAAACTGAACGCGCCCGCGTAACGCTTCTCGTCCGGGCCGGCCCCGGCCTGAGACGCGATCTCGCGGCCCTCGACCATCCCCTTGTAGAGCCGGCCTGTACGACCGTTGAGAATCTCCGCCAGGATCTGGAGCGCGTACGAATCCGCGTGACCGAACGGGACCGTGTGATACCGCACCTCGACCGCAGGCTGGCAGTCGCACTCTGCGTTCATACGCATCTCGGCCTGCGGCTCCACCGGGAGCGTCACAACCGCCGGCGGCTCCGGGCCACGCTCTAAACGACCGAAATACGCCGAGATCATCGGCTTGATGTACTCCGGTGCGAAATCTCCCACGATCACGCCGACGAGATTGTTCGGCGCGTAATACGTCCGGAAGTACTCCCGAGCCTGCTCCAGCGTGTACGAGTTCAGGTCCGACGGCCAGCCGATCACCGGCCAGTTGTACGGCGACGCCATCCAGAACATCGAGTTGAACTGCTCCTGGAACTTGCCCGTCGGCGTCGATTCCGTGCGCAGCCGACGCTCCTCATGTACGACGTCTCGCTCGGAATAAAACTCCCGGAACTTCGAATCCGCCAGCCGGTCCGACTCCATCCACGCCCACAACTCGAACTTGTTGCTCGGGACATTGATGAAATAGAACGTCACGTCTTCGCTGGTGAAGGCGTTCATACCCGACCCGCCGCCGCGGGTGTAGACCTGGTCGAACTCATCCTTGACGATCATCCGCCGCTGCTCCTCCATCGCGTTGCGGAGGTGCATTCGGAGATTCTGCATTGCTGGCGTGTCGTTGGCCGGATCCCACGGGTCGGCGATCTCGCCCTTGCGCCATCGGTCGTACTGCTCGGTGACGTGCGTCGTGCGCAGACGCTCGCCGATGGTCGCTATCTGCTCGTTGAGTTTCGCGTCCTCGGCGGCGTCGTTGGTCCCGATGGTCGTCGTCCCCTTGAACATCAGGTGCTCGAAGAAGTGACTGATCCCCGTGATCCCCGGCCGCTCGTTGACGCTCCCGACCCGCGCCAGCCAGCCCGCGGCGATCACGTTCGGCTGGTCCTGCCGGGGGACCAGCAGGAACGTCATCCCGTTAGGGAGCCGAAACTCCTCCACCGCCACGTTCTGAGCCTGTGCGACGCCCGCGCAGGCGAGCGCCGCCAGCATCGGCCATTTCCGTGTCTTCATCTGTTTCGCTCTCCGATTCGTTTCCATGCCCCTCGGCGGCTCACCGACGGGGCGCAGCCGCGTATCATCATACCCCGCGCGGACGGTCCGCCGCGATCCCGCATCCGGCAATACCCTATGATCTTGACACGCCAATGACCATCTGGAAAAATAATATCAAGACTGTCTTCCTCCTCGGCGCCCTCACCGCACTCTTCGTCCTCGTCGGCGCACAATGGGGACGCGAGGGCATGATCCTCGCCCTCATCTTCGGCGGCGCCATGAACCTCGTAGCCTGGTTCTTCTCCGACAAAATCGCCATCGCCGCAATGCGCGGCAAAGAAGTCGGCGAGGACCACGAACTCTACAAAATGGTCGACCGCCTCCGCCAACGCGCCGGCCTGCCCATGCCCAAGGTCTACGTCTGCCCGCACGAGGCGCCCAACGCCTTCGCCACCGGCAGAAGCCCGCGCAAGGCCGCCGTCGCCGCCACCCGGGGCGCGCTCGAACTCCTCTCATACGACGAGCTCGAAGGGGTCATGGCCCACGAACTCGCCCACATCCGCCACCACGACACGCTCATCTCTTGCGTCGCAGCAACCATCGCCGGCGTCCTCGCTTTCATCGCGCAATGGGGCTTCTTCATGATGGGCGGCAGACGCGAAGGCGGGAACCCCATCGTCATGATCGTCACCGTCATCATGGCGGCCCTCGCCGCCGCGATGATCAAAGCCATGATCTCTCGTTCCCGCGAGTTCGCCGCGGACGCCGGCGGAGCCGAGATCGCCGGCACGCCCGAAGGCCTCATCGGAGCGCTCCAGAAACTCGACTCATATTCACGCCGGATCCCCCTCGTCCAGCCCAACCCCGCTCAGAACAACCTCTTCATCGTCGAACCCTTCGGCGGCTCGCAGAGCCTCGTGAACCTCTTCGCCACTCACCCCAAAACCGAACTCCGAGTCCTGAAACTCGCCGAACTTCGCGGCAAAGTCTGATCCCCGACCGGTTCTCGGACGAACCGTGCCGGCTGTGACGCCGAAGCCTCCCCTTTACGCACAAAATCACACCGATTTACTCCAGCACGCGCGAAAATCCGGGGCACACTTGCCGTGCCTTGGAAAATCGCATCAATCAAAGACGACGACCCTCCGTAACAATCGCAGCGGCGATTTTCGCCGCCGCCGCCGCGACGAGCATCGGTTCGCCCCCGATCGCAGACCCCGGCCGCGCCGACACAACCCGTGGCCCGTCCGCGATCTCGGCCCGACCGGCCGCCGAACAGCCCCGCACCGCCCTGCTGGTCCCCAAACGCGTCCGCCTGATCATCAACTATCAGCGCACCGCGGTCGTGTGAACAAACACCGCTGTAACTTAACCATCTTCGTCCCATCCCGACCAGAAGCCGGGAGCAAGACGCCACATGCCCGGCGCCTCGATCCTGACCCCTGGCGCCTGACTCCTCCCCCCCCTGCGCCCGCCGCGCCTCCGCGGTGAATCAGAACAATCAAGGCAGCACCAGCATCGCGTCCCCGAACGAGTAGAACCGATACCGATGCGCGATCGCCGCAGCGTATATCTCCATCAGCCGCCCCACGCCGCCCGGCAGCAGCGACGCCACCATCGCCAGAAGCGTCGAACGCGGCAGGTGAAAGTTCGTCAGCAACCCGTCCACATGCCTCCATTCATACCCCGGCGTGACCAGCAGCCGCGTCGGACCACACCACCCGCCCTCCGTCCACCGATCAATCGGCGCCGGGATGCTCTCGAGCGTCCGCGCCGTGGTCGTGCCCACAGCGATCACGCTCGACCCGCGGCGCCCGTCGCTCCCGGCGAGCGTTCTGACGACATCCGCGTCCGCGGCGCACCATTCCGCATGAATCGGATGATCCTCGACAAACTCCGTTTTCACCGGCGCGAACGTGCCCGCGCCCACGTGCAGTTCGACCTGCAGACGCCGCACGCCGCGCTCGTCGATCCTCCTCAGCAGCCGGTCCGTAAAATGAAGACCCGCCGTCGGCGCCGCGACCGAGCCGGCGTTCTTACTTACCCCCGAGGCGTAGACAGTCTGGTACGCCGCCCGATCGCGGTCGTCCGCCGTCGCATCCCCTCTAACACGTCTCGCGTGCAGAATATACGGCGGCAACGGCGTCCGCCCCAGCGCCTCCAGCGCCACCGGAACATCATCTATCGCAGGCTCCGGACGCACGACCCACATTTCCGCGTCGCGCCCGATCAGCACCAGCCGCTGCACCGTCGGCCGACCATCGGTGTCGCGCAGGGCAACCCGCATCCCCGCGCGCAGCCGACCGTTGCTCTTTAGCATCACACGCCAGCATTCTTTATAATCCGTCGCCGGCTCAAGAAATAAACCTTCTACACGCCCGCCCGTGTCGGTGCGTTCCCCCACGAGCCGCGCCCGCAGCACGCGCGACCGGTTGAACACCATCACATCCCCGGGCGACACCAGCCCCGGCAGATCGCTCACAGCCCGGTGCTCGAGCACGCTCTCATCCGTGCGCGACACGACCAGCAGCCGCGCCGAATCACGCGGAAAAGCCGGCGCCGTCGCTAGCAGTCGCTCCGGCAGGTTGTAATCGAGCGCATCAGTCCGCAGCATGTGGCGTTCGATCTTCTCGGGATGTCCCCGCTGTGCAACACCCGGCACGACCGGACCGCCCGATCGCTCGCCGGTCCGGTAAATACCTCGAACACGGAGCCTCAACCATGATGTTATGGGCGGCTCCGATCGGCGCCGAGCCGGCGGGTTTCTTGCACTTCTACCAATGTGCGGATCGAAGGCGGCTCACATCACGCGCACCACCTCCACGCGCACGACGCGCAAGGGCCTATCCCATTCGCGCGCTTTCTCGAGCAGGTCAACCGCGAGCAAGCCCACCGCGCGGACCTCGACCGAGTGGACCTGATCTCGGCGCCGCGACCCGCGGACAATCCCGAGCACGCCCGGCTCGAAACGGATCGCCCGAGAACTAATCTCACGCTGAAACCGATCGAACCCCCGCCCGTGGTCGCGAAGATCTACGCGATCGAATGGCTGCCGCGGACGGGTAAGTTGATAGATCTAATAATCTGAAGAGCGTCCTGCCGGCTCGGCTCGGAGAGCCGTGCCGGCCCGGGAGCGCACGGGCGGGACGCACGTGCCATTAATCGCGCCCGTGCCGCTGCTGTTGTCAAGCCTTATCATCACCATCCGGCGAGGCGCGCATGAGCCGCTCGCCCTGTTCCGGCGACATCGAACCCTCCGCGATGTACGCCGCGATCTCGCGCCGGGACCGCTCCCGCGAACGTGTCTTGACGATCGACGACACCGTCCCCGCGAGGATCGCGACTATCGCGATCGTGCCCCCGACGACCCAGAAAACCATGTCATCCATACCCGCGAGCGTGTACATAATCGGTCCTCCTAGTTCGGCCCGGCCACTGATTGGGCGCCGCGGTCGCGGAGTTTCAGCCCCGCGCGGCTGCGTCCACATGATACCGTTCCGACGCGCAGCGCTCGCACTCACCGCACCGGTCCGATATCGTCTCCGTTCGACCCCCGGGAGTCTTTGATGCGTCTCGAACCGATACTCCAGCCCGAGTCCGCCCTGGTGATCGAGAACGCCGCCGATCGTGACGCTGTGCTCGAGAGGCTAGCGGACACCGCGGCGGCATCGCTCGTCGGCGAACGATCCGCCGAAGACTGGCGGGCGTGCATCCTCAAAGCGCTGACCGAGCGCGAGAACCAGATGCCGACGACCACGCCCGAGGGCGTCGCGTTCCCGCACGCGATCATGCCCGACGTAGGCCGCACGGTCCTGATGATCGCGCGACTGAAGCCCGCCGTAAAGTTCGGCGGGCAGGACATGCCCGCGCCCGACATCGTCTTCTGCATGGTCGGGTCCGCGTCGAAACCGTGGGAGCACGTCCGGCTACTCGCACGCCTCGCAAGAGTCGCGCGCGGCGCCGGCGCCCTCGACCGCCTCCGTGCCGCAGACACCGCCGAGAGCCTCTACGCCCGGCTCCTCGATGAGGACCGGTCACATGGCTGACTCGACCGGCCCCGGCCGAAACGACTCGGCCGAAAACAATGCGAAAAAATCACCCGAGCGCGTCCTCCTGCTGATCATCGCCTCGGACCCGACCGTGATGGACGACCTCCTCACGGCGCTGCTGGACTTCGGCGTTACCGGCGCGACCGTCGTCGAAAGTAAAGGCCTCGCCGCCGTACTCCGCGAGGAGATGCCGATCTTCGCCGGGCTTGTCTCGCTGCTCCCCGGCGCCACCGGCAGCCGAACGCTGCTTTCTATCACCGATCACGCGACTGCGCGTAACGTGCTCAACTTCATCGACAGCGATCTCCGCGAGGACAAGCGCCCAATCGCCGCGGTCCTGCCCGTGACGCACATCGCCGGCCTCAAACGCTGACGACCAACTCCATGCGCATCGCACTCGGCATCCTGCTAATGATCGGGCTGGCGATCGTCGCCACCAGCCCGAAGTTCCTCAAATTGCGCCGAACGACCGTCGTCGGCATCCTCGTAAGCGGGGGTTGGCTCGGCGTGCTCGTCGGGCTCGCGATCGGCCCCGCCGGACTCACGCTCATTAGCCATGATCTCGCCCCCACCGGGACGCCGATCCTCACGATCGGACTCGGATGGATCGGCCTCATGGTCGGGCTGCAACTCCGGCCCGAAGTGCTCCGATTTGTCCCCGCAAACCTCGCCAAGCGAACCGCGATCGACGCCTCGATCTCGTTCACGCTCGCCGGCGCGATCGCGTGGTTCGCGCTATCTAACGCGCCGATCGCCACCGCGAACAGCGTGATCCCCATCGCCGCGCTCATCGGCGCCGCGACCATCGGCTGGCCCGCCGAGACACGCTCGCTGCGCCTGACCGCCGCGGAATCCGGCCTGGCTTTGGCGCTCCGCGCAAGTTCCGGGCTATCAGCCCCGATAGCCATAACCCTGTTCGCGATCGCGCACGCGCTCACCGGCGTCGGTGAAACCCCAAACATCGGCCCGGACTGGGCCGCGCTGCTCAGGATCAGCGGGATGGCGCTCATCGCCGTGACGCTCGGCGTAGTCGCACGCTTCGCGCTCAAACGCGCCGGTGACCGCCGCGCCGACCTGCTCGCCGTGTTCCTCGGCGTGGTCGCGATCATCACCGGCGCCGCCGTCGAACTCCGCGTAAGCCCGCTGTTCGCCGCCATGCTCGCCGGCGTCGTCGTCACCAACCTCGCCGGACGCGAACTGCGCCGATTCGAGCGATTCATCCTCCAGGCCGAGCACGTCGTCGCGGTGATCTTCGCCATCGTCGCGGGCGTGCTGATGGATGTCGCGCTCGGGCCCGCGACACTAGGCCTGCTTATCGCGATCGCGACGTTTCGAATTGTTATAAAACCGATGCTCGCGCCCGACTCTCTCGCGCCCGACTCGCCCACACCGCGCAGCCGCAAAATCGCGCGGCTCGGAGCCGTCCGCCAGCCGCCGCTCGCTCTGATGATCGGCGTGGGGCTTGTCCTCACCGACCCCTCACCTGTCAATCAGCAAGCCCTGACCGTCCTCGCCGCCGCCGGCCTGCTCTGCGACCTCTACGCTGTCCTTCGTGCACGCGCCATCAGCAACGAAACCGCGGATAAACCCATCGAGACCGACCTGACTGCGTCAACCGACCTCGGGGCCTCGCCGTGATGCGCACAGCCCGGATGCTGCTCGCGCTCGCGACGATAGTCGCGCTCGTCGCGCTGACCCGGCGGTGGGGCGCCACGCTTCCCGTTGTTGATCAGCACGACGCAGCGCCCGATCGCAGCACGACCATCCTCATCGGCCTGCTGCTCTTCGGCTCGTGGATGTTCGGACGATTCTTCAACTCCATCGGCCTGCCCAAACTATCCGGCTACCTCGTCTTCGGCTTGATCGTCGGGCCCGGGATCCTCGGCGTCGTCGGCGAAGAGCAACTCACATACCTGCGCCTCGTCGAAACACTCGCCATCACGCTCATCGCGCTCATGGCCGGCGGAGAGATCGACGTCGGATACCTCATCCGATCCATAAAACTCGTGCTCTCCATCGCGGCGATGCAACTCACCGGCGTTTTCTTCGCCGTCTCCGGCGTCGTCTACACGCTCGCGCCCGCGATCGGACTCGCAACCGCCGACGACCCGACAGCACGCATCGTCGCCGCTGCGATCATCGGGACCATCGCAACAGCGCTCTCGCCCGCGGTCTTCATCGCGGTAATGAACGAAGTCGAAGCGCGCGGCGCCTCGGTCCGCGCTTCCCTGTCCGTCATGATGGCGATGGAACTCTCTCTCATCGCCTTGTTCCTGCTCGGCAGCGGTGTGTCCGTCAACGCGCTCGGGGGGGGAGCATCGGCCGCCCTTATCGCGACCGACCTTGCGGTCCACCTCATCGGATCACTGGTCGCGGGCATAATCTTCGGGCTTGCCCTGGCCTGGTACATGCACGCGGTGCGCGAGCATCTCGCTATCTTCGTCATCGTCGCGTGCGTCACTATCGCCGTCGTCAGCGAGGTGCTTAATCTCGAAGCGCTGATCGTCGCGATCGTCGCGGGCATCCTGATGCGCAATGTCTGGCGCGAGCAGGTCGGCCCGCTGTTCCACACGATGGAGCATCTGAGCCTGCCGGTGTATTGCGTATTCTTCGCCGTCGCCGGGGCGAAGGTCGATCTCGAAGCGCTCGCAACGATGTGGCCGGCGGCGCTGGCGATCGTCGCCGTCAGATTCCCGATCGTCTGGGGATCGACACATCTCGGTTGCCGATTCGCGGGCGTCGAGCCGCCGATGCGCACCTGGCTCTGGACAGCGTTCATCCCGCAGGCGGGCGTCGCCGTCGCACTCGTGTCAATCGTCGCCGCAACGTTCAGCGACTATGCCTTCGCCGTCCCGCTCTACTCCCTAGTCCTCGCGGTGATCGCAATACACGAACTCGTCGGCCCCATCATCCTACGCCTCGGCCTCGAACGCCTCACCGAAGCCGAGCGTCAGATTCAGCCCCACGACAACGCCTCCCCCGACGGCTGAACCCGCCCGACCCGAACGTCCGATCCTTATTACACACCCGTTTTCTCGGCACACACCCGCCGATCCGCTCATCCTCACGCCCGAACGACCGATAGAACCTCACAGTCTTACGACCCGTCGGCCACGGAGGCGATCGCCGAGCCATGCAACTAACACCGCTCGCGCTCATATTGATGTCCGTCTTCGCCCCGGCGATCGCGGGCCTCGTCACGCTCTTCCTCCCGCGCGACCGCACCACGCCGCGCACGCTCATCGCGCTCGTCGGGCTGGCGCTACCCGTCGCGGCGCTCCTCTACTTCGCCCAGACACTCGGCGTCGGAGCGATCGAACCCGCTTCGCTCACCCTCCCCTTCGTCCCCAGCCTGAACCTCGACCTCGCCTTCAACCCCGATCCGCTCGGCATGTTCTTCGCCATCCTCGTCGCCGGCGTCGGGACTCTAATCGTCCTCTACGCTCGCGCATACTTCGGCGACGACCCGGACTCACTCTTCCGCTTCTACCCTACTCTCGGATTCTTCGCGACGGCGATGCTCGGCGTCGTCCTCGCGGACAACATGCTCGCCATGCTCCTCTTCTGGGAACTTACCAGCGTCTCATCTTTCCTCCTTATCGGATGGGAACGCAATGACCGCAGAGCCGTACGCCTCGCATTCCAGGCCCTCGCCGTCACCGGCATGGGCGGCCTCGCGCTCCTCGGCGGGATAATCCTCCTCGCCCTGGCAACCGGCGAATGGTCCTTCTCCGCCGCCATACCCGCGCTCGTCGGCCCCGCGGAAGCACTGCCCGCGGCGAACCTCGTCCCCTGGGCTTTCGCGCTCATGTTCCTCGGCGGCGCAACCAAAAGCGCACAATGGCCGTTCCACTTCTGGCTCCCCGGCGCGATGGCGGCGCCCACCCCCGTCTCCGCATACCTCCACTCCGCGACAATGGTCAAAGCCGGCGTCTACCTCTTCGGACGACTATCCCCGGCGTTCCTGGGCGTCGAGTTCTGGGCCGCCACGCTGATCCCGATCGGCGCGCTCACCATGATTCTCGGCGCCTACCTCGCCCTCCGCTCCACCGAACTTAAAAAAATCTTCGCGTACACAACCGTCAGCCAGCTCGGCCTCTTCACCTGCATGTTCGGCCTCGGCGCGTACACACACCACGACGAGCCTAACCTCGTCTGGCCCGTCACGCAGATCCTCAATCACGCGCTCTACAAAGCCCCGCTGTTCCTCATGGCGGGCGCAATCGCCCACGCGGTCCACGTCAAATCCCTCACCGGCCTACGCGGATTCGCGCGCACCAACCCCCTGCTCGCATGGATCACGCTCGCCGCCGCCTACGGCCTCGCCGCCGGCCCCTTTACTCTCTCCTTCGCCGCCAAGGAAGCATTCCTATATCAGATCTACCACGCGATCGAGCACGAGCCGCTGCTCTGGATCGTCGCCGGGATGGCCGTCCTCACCGCGGTATGCAACGTAGCGATCTTCGTCCGCTTCCTTACAACATTCCTCGCCCGCCCCGACGCCGCGCACACCGCCGAGCATCACCACGATCACGAACACGGACAAGTGCACGACGGCTGGAGTGTCTGGCTCTGGCTCCCTGCGCTCTTCATCGTCGCGTGGCAGTTCGTCGGCGGGGTCGCGCCCTCACTCATCGAACGCATCGTCCTCCCCGTCGAGACCCATGCGCTCTACTGGTCGCACCTCCCCACCGTGCTCGACGCGATCGCCCATCCGTCTATCCCGCTGGCCATGAGCGGCGTCGCCGTGATGCTCGGCGTCCTCGTCGGCATACTCCCCATCCTCCGCCGACCCGTCGCCGATCCCCACGACTCGATCTTCCCCGCGAGCGTCTCGTTCCTGAGCCGCACCGGCTGGGGCGTCTTCTCCTCGATCCAGACCGGCAACCTCAGACATTACATCTACTTCACACTCACCGCGTTCCTGCTGGGCATCGTCGCCGCGGCATTGAAAGACCCCGCTTTCCTCGAATGGCCCGAACTTATTTCGCTCTGGTCCGCTCCCGTGGGATTCATCATCGCCTCGATCTGCCTCGTCGCGCTAGTGATCGCCGCGTCACTCTCCCTGCCGATCATCAACAGCCGCATTGTCCGTGTGCTCATGCTCGGCGCCGTGGGCATGAGCGTCACCGGCATTTATCTCATCTATGAAGCGCCCGACCTCGCGCTCACACAACTTCTCTTCGAGATCATCTCGATCATGCTCTTCCTGCTCGTCCTGCGCATGATCCCCGAGGAGCCGCCGCTCGCTCCCGTCACCGGACGCATCGGCCGCGCCGCGTTCAGCATGATCGTCGGGCTCGCCATCGGATGGACCGTCTTGCAAGCCGGCGCGCACGCCGATTCCTCCGCGGGCCCCGGCAAACTCGGCGAGTGGTTCCTCGCGCACTCCTACCACGGCTCCGAAGCAACCAACGGACGCGGCGGCGGCGGCGACAACGTCGTCAACGTCATCCTCGTTGACTTCCGCGGGTACGACACACTCGGCGAAGCCACCGTCCTCGCGATCGCGGGGATCGGAATCTTCTCCCTCATCGCCGCTGTGCCCAGGCGACGCCGCGACCGCGCGCACGCCGTTAACCCCGACTGGCTCACCAGCACTCTCCTCCGCACGTCGATGCGCCTGATACTCCCGCTCGGGCTGCTGTTCGCCGCGTACCTATTCTTCAAAGGACACAACGAGCCGGGCGGCGGGTTCATCGCCGGCCTCGTCGCTTCGGTCGTCCTCGCCACATACCGCATGGCGAAAGGGCCTGAAGCCCTCAAGCGACTGCTCCCGATCAAGCCCGGCGCGCTCGCCGCAACCGGACTCATGATCGCGCTCGCGACCGCGGTCGTGCCGATCTTGTTCGGCCTGCCCGTCCTGACCTCACGCAATGGATATATCCCACTCGCGGGCGCAGATCCATTCCACTTCTCGACCGTCGTCTTCTTCGATATCGGCGTGCTCATCGTCGTCATCGCCGTCAGTGTCGGTGTCATCAACCGACTCACAGAGGAACTCGAAACATGACGCTCCTCCTTGCTGTCATCGTCACCGTCATCTTCGCCGTCGGCGTCTACCTTCTTCTCGGACGCGAACTCAAAGGAATGGCCATGGGGATTTTCCTCCTGTCCCACGGCGCCAATCTCGGCATCCTCGCGATGAGCGGGCAGCCCGTCCGCCTCTCCGCCACCGGACCGACTCCCCTCGGACCGCCCATCCTCTCCGAAGCGACCCAGCCCGTCGATCCACTCCCGCAGGCGCTCATACTCACCGCGATCGTCATCTCCTTCGCGGTCACAGCGTTCATGCTGACGCTGCTCGTCGCGACCTTCCGACGCGCCGACCATCTCGGCGCCGACGAACTCGCCAACGACGACCGCCCCACTGTCCTTATCACGCCCTGACGAGTACGGGAACCAACGCATGTTGCCGACACTTCCGCCCAACCTGATCGTCCTGCTCGTATTGATCCCCATGGGGTCCGCCGTCGCAACGACCTTCCTCCGCGGCTGGTCCCACGCACAGCGCGCTGTCACCGTTCTCTCTCTGCTCGCGACGTTTTTCCTCGCGGCGATCTTCTATCTTCCACTCCAAGACGCCGGGATGCTCGTCTCGCAGGCCGGGGACTGGCCCGCTCCATTCGGCATCTCGCTCGTCCTCGACGGGCTGAGCGGGATTCTCCTCGTCGCCGCGTCATTCGTGGCCCTCGCCGTCTATGTCTACGGCCTATCGTCGCGCGATCAGGACGAGGGCCGCGGATGGTTCCACCCCCTCTACTCGCTCCTCATGATGGGAGTGAACTTCTCCTTCCTCACCGGAGACCTTTTTAACCTCTTCGTCGCATTCGAGATCATGCTCATGGCTTCGTACGCCATGATGTGTCTCGGAGGGACCAAAAAACAACTATCTCAAACTTATAAATACGTCATGCTCAACCTCGTCGGCTCGACCCTATTCGTCCTCGGCGCCGCCCTCGTCTACGGCATGACCGGAACCCTCAACTACGCCGACCTCGCCGTCAGAGTCGCCGAATCCACCATGCCCGGCGCCGAGCCGCTCCCGCCCGGATTCCCCGCCGTCGCAACCATGCTCCTCTTCGTCTTCGCCGTCAAAGCCGCGCTCTTTCCTCTGTGGTTCTGGCTCCCCGACACCTACCACGCCTGCTCGATCAGCGTCGCCGCCCTCTTCGCCGGGCTTCTCACAAAGGTCGGCGTGTACTCGCTCATACGCCTCGCGCCGATGGCGCTCGCCGCACCCAATATCCGCGAGGCCGGCCCGATCATGACGATCCTCCCACTCGCAGCGGGCCTGACGATGATCCTCGGCGCACTCGCCGCGCTTTCCATGCGCGAGACACGCCGAATCCTCGCCATGCTCCTCATCAGCCACATCGGGTACATGGTCTTCGGCCTGGCCGTGATGACGCCCGACGCCCTCTCGGGCGCGCTCTTCTATATGGTCCAGCACATGCTCGTCATGGCTGCGCTGTTCCTGGGCTGCGGCCTGATCGAGCACCACCAGCGCACCAGCGATCTCGCCGAGACCGGCGCGCTCCTCGCACGCGCGCCCTGGCTCGGAGTGTTCTTCTTCATCGCGATGCTCAGCCTGATAGGACTCCCGCCCTTCTCAGGCTTCTTCGGCAAGTTCCTCATCCTGCGCGAGGGCTTCCGCCTGAGCGGGCAGGGGTACTGGCTTCTCTCGGCGCTGGGGCTGATGACGGGCTTTCTAACATTGCTCGCGCTGGCGCGTGTCTGGGGCAGGATTTTCTGGAACCCGCCCGCGGACCGCGCGATCGCCGAGCGCCTGCCCGCCCGCGCAGACGCCGCCGCCTGGCCGATGCGCACCGGGCTTGCGATGCTCGTCGTCGCGTCACTGGGGATGGGCCTCGGCGCCGAGTTCATGCAGAACCGCACCGCCGACGCCACGCGTGAACTCAACCACCCGCGCAACTACGTCGCCGGCGTCCTGGGCCCGAACGCCTGGCCCGGGATGACCGCCGAGACCGCGACGCCCGAACCGCTCGGCCCGCCCGTCTCGCTCGCCGATCACGACGCCGCAGCCGCCGCGGACCGGAGGACCAACTGATGCAGCGTTTCATGCTCAACCTCGGCCTTGCCGTCGCCTGGATGGCGCTGACCGGCTCGGTCTCGGAATGGAACTTCCTCGCCGGGATGGCTGTCGGCGCAGTCATCATCACCGTCTATTCCGGCGCGACCGGAGAGCCGTCCTACCTCGGACGCGGGATGAAACTTCTCGGATGCCTGTACCAGTTCCTCCGCGCGGAAGTGAAATCTAATTTCACCGTCGCCTACGAAATTCTCACGCCCACAATGCACCAGACTCCGCGCATCATCCGCTACTCCGTCGATGGGCTGAACGACGCGCACCGAGTGGCCCTCGCCAGCGCGATCACGCTCACACCCGGGACGCTGATCGTGGACGTCAGCCCCGACAACAAATGGCTCTACATCCACTGCATGTACGCAGCGGACCGCGACGAGGCCGTCCGCGGCCTTGACGAAATCGCCCGGCTTGTTCAGAAAGGGATGTTCGCATGAACCGCGTTCCGCTCGTCCCGCTGCTCGCCGCATTGACCGTGACTCTCGCCGCTGCGCCCGCGTCCGCAGCCACCGATGCCTCGGCGATGACAGAAGAGATACCCGCGACGCCCCCGGCGTCGCTGACAGACTGGGAACTCGCCGCCGAGCACACGCTATTCATCGTCGTCGATGCAGGCATCGTGCTCCTATCGATTGCGTTCGTGATGTGCCTCTGGCGTGTGCTGCGCGGGCCTACGCTCGCCGACCGCGGCCTCGGCACGGACACACTCGCCATGCAGGTCGTCGGGCTTGCGATCCTGCTGACCATCCGCATGAGGACTCTGATGTTCTTCGACGCCGTCCTGATTATTTCCATCCTGGGATTCGCCTCGACGGTCGCGTTCGCGCAGTTCATCGGACGAAGGAGGGCCGCCTGATGGATCTCACCGGGCTGACCGCGCGCGCGGTCTTCGACTTCGTCTCCGCTGGGGTGCTCATCAGCGGGCTGTTCTTCATGGTCGTCGGCGCGCTCGGGGTTGTGCGCCTGCCCGACGCCTATCACCGCATCCACGCCGCGTCGATCTGCGTCACGCTGGGGCTGACCGCGATGCTCGTCGCCGCGTGCTTCCACATCCAGGCGGCGCCGATCATTATGAAATCTTTCATCACGATCGTATTCATATTTGTCGCTACGCCGATGGGCAGCCACATGCTCGCCAAAGCCGCCCACGACACGCGCCTGCCCCAGTGGGGCAAGACACTCAGCGATGAACTCGCCGAGGACAAACGGCTGCACGGCTGGGGACCGCCGATGGTCGACACCATCGCGTTCGATCCCGCCGAGGCCGACCAGACCGCCGCCTGATACGCACACACCGAGCCGACCACGGACGCCCCGGTTGATCCCCGACCGCTCGCCCGCAACAATGCCACTCCGCTCGAACGCCGGAGAGGTGGCAGAGTGGTTGAATGCGCCGGTCTCGAAAACCGGTATGCCCTTATGGGCATCGGGGGTTCGAATCCCCCCCTCTCCGCTTGTCTTTTTTATTGGGCCGCGTTCACCCCGCCGCGCTCGGGCCGCTTCACGTCGGCTGCTCGCCATGTTTCAATTTTTTTTCTCGATCTTCCCCCGCGCCGCCGTAGGATGGAGCCGACGCCTCCCGTCCCGACACTCGCGCGAGGAGATCCACCGATGCCCGACCCCCGGCCGAGCGTTCCCAGCAAATCATCCCACGCGCCGATCCCGGCGCTGTTCGCCCTGATGATCTCGGCATTCACCGCGGCGCCGTCCCTCGCTCAACATTTCACATCCCCGATCGGCGACCCGCTCGGCTGTGATCTCTGCGCCGCGGGCAAGATCGCCCGGCTCGGCGATTCCCTCCCGCACCCGCTCGCCACGACCGAAGGCGCCGCCGATCCCGGCGCCGATACAGACGCCCTACACAACGACCTCTCCATCACCATCGACACCGCCAACGAGACTCTCACCGGCTCCAACACTATCACACTCCGAAGCCTCGCCGACAACCTCACAACCTTCCGCGTCCGCATCCGCGATCAGTTCTCGCTCCCTTCGGTTCTGGTCGACGGCGCCCCCGCTGCCTGGACCCGCCTCAACATAACAACCATAGAAATCACCCTCCCCACACCAAAGAACACCGGCGACACCTTCACCGTCACAGTCGCCTACTCCGGAGTCGCCGTCTCTCGCGGATTCGGCTCCATCGAGTTCGGGACGCACGCCGGCACGCCCATCGTCGCCACGCTCTCGGAACCCTGGTTCGCTTACACATGGTGGCCGCACAAAGACGACGGCCAGAACAACAACCGTGACAAAGCCACCGCAGACATCCGCGTCACCACCCCCGACTGGATGTCCGTCGCGTCCAACGGCGTCCTCCAGAGCGAAACACTCCTGCCCGGCGGCCTGAAAACCACCCACTGGGCCACCAGCCAACCCATGACCACATACCTCCTCTCAATCGCCGCCACTAACTACGTCCGTTTCACCGACACCTACGTCCACGACAACGGCGTCATGCCCCTCGTCTACATGCTCTACCCCGAAACCAACACCGCGAACACGCTCTCTCAACTCGCCGTCATCAAACCGATGCTCGACGTCTTCGGCGAAATCTTCGGCCCATACCCCTACCTCTCCGAAAAATACGGCGTCTACCAGTTCAACTTCGGCGGCGGGATGGAGCACCAGACCATGTCCGGCCAAGGCTCCTTCGGCGAATCCCTCACCGCGCACGAACTCGCCCACCAGTGGTGGGGCGACGACGTAACCACCGCAGACTGGAACAACATCTGGCTCAACGAGGGCTTCGCCACATACTCCGAAGCACTCTGGTTCGAGCGCAAGCCCGGCGGGTCGGGCGCCGCCCTGCAGAGCGCGATGGCCGCCCGCCGACCCGTCGTGTTCGACGATTCAACTTATATTCCCGAGCCGACAAGCCCCTCGCGCATTTTCTCCCTGAACTTCACTTACCGCAAAGGCGCGTGGATCCTCCACATGCTCCGCGGCGTCATCGGCGACAATGCATTCTTCGATTCCCTCGCCCGATTCCGCGACGATCATGCCGAGGGCGCCGCCACTACCGACGACTTCCGCCTCGCGGTCGAAGCCGCGACCGGCGAACCCTTCGACTGGTACTTCGATCAGTGGGTGTTCGGCATCGGCGCGCCCAACTACCAGCACGCATTCACGACGCACACGATCAACGGCGCCCGCTTCGCCGAAGTCCTCGTCCGCCAGAACAACCCGGTCGCCTACCCGACCTTCACCATGCCGATCCCGCTGCGACTCACAACAACATCATCAACAACCGAAGAGCTCGTCTGGAACACCGCCGACGAGCAGCACTTCCTCATCCCGATCGACGGTCCGCTCACTTCGTTCGAGTTTGATCCTCAGACGTGGATCCTCGCGCAGACGGTCAACAGCGCCGCGTTCTCCGCCGGCCCGCCGAAGATCGTCGCCGCCAACCCCGCGCCGATCGGCCCGGCGTCGCTCGGCGTGCTCGGCCCCACAGACGCGATCCAAATAACATTTCACGAGCCTGTCGCTATCACCAGCGCCGACGCCGAACTCCTCGGCCCGACCGGCCCCGCTGCCGTATCCGTCACCTACGACCCCGCCACGCTGACCGCGACGATCACACCCAGTGCGCCGCTAGAAACGGGCGCGTGGACGCTAACGCTTCGCGACACGATCACCTCGATCGGCGCCGGCCTGGCGCTCGACGGAGAGACCGGCCTGGCCCGACCCGCCGGCCCGCTCGGCGGCGACGGAACGCCCGGCGGTGACGCCGTATTCTCCTTTACCGTCGCATCCCCGGCCGATCTCAACGCCGACGGCGTAGTCAACGGGGTCGACCTCCTCATCCTCCTGTCAGCCTGGGGCGACGCGCCCCTCGGCGTAGCGCCAAGCCCGGACATCAACAGCGACGGCGCCGTCGATGGGATCGACCTGCTCATCCTGCTCTCCGCGTGGGGCTGAACCGATGCACGAACTGCGCGGACGCGCCCGTTATCTTAGATCAATATCACTAGGCGCGATCGCCGCGATCACTTCCGCCGCGACACACTCGGCCGCGGCGCCCACAGACGCGCCGCCGATGCGTATCGCGGTGTCGATCGCTCCGCTGCGCGGCCTAATCGAACCGATGCTCCCCGCCGGGAGCGAAGTGACCGTGCTGCTCACTCCCGCTCGCTCGCCGCACGGCACGGAACTGACGCCCTCGGTAGTGCACGATGCGCTCGCCGCGGACATCCTCTTCCACGTCGGACCCGCCGCCGATCCCGCGGCCTCCCCGCTCGCCGCTGCGCGAAGCCGACAGGCCGCGCCATCCGTCACTGTCATCGACGCGGACGAACATCACGACCACAATCATCACCAGGATCACGATCACGAACATGATCACGACGCCGCGATTCTTGAGCACGCCTGGCTTGACCCCGCGATCGTGGCTGGATTCATCCCGCGCGCCCGTGACGCTATCGAGGCCGCGCTCGAAGCCGCGGGTCGGCTCGACGATGCCGAACGCCGCCGGATAGCGTCCGCAGAGCGTGCCCTCCTGCGCGAGGTCTCCGCGGTCGCGTCGGCGTACGACTTGTTGCTGCCGATCATGCGCGGGCGTCCGGTTGTTTCGCTCCACGGCGCCCTCGACGCGCATCTTCGCGACGCCGGCGCCGATGTCGCACGACCGCTGCTGATCGGGCACGCCGCCGAACCTTCGCCGAGAGCCTTGCACGCAGCGCTCGCGCGAGCGCAATCTACGACCGGCGGCGTGATCGTTCTCATCGACAGCCCGACACCGCCACGCTTCGCCGCGCTCCTCGAACAAACGCCGGGCGTGCACATCGCGATGATCGACCCGATCACGCGCGCCGACTGGTCGCGCCTGATGCGCGACAACCTGCAAGCGATCATGCTCGCGGCGTCCCCCGGGCTTACCAGTCCGAGGGAATAGCCGTCATGTATCCCTCGGGCCTCGGGTTGTGCGAGACGACGCCCTCCCCGCAGCGGGGACAATCAGTCTCACCCTCGATCCCGCGCACGATGTTCAGCACCACCGGCGTGCCTCCCGCCGGGCCGCACTCATTATAAAAGCAGTACTCGGCGGGGTACATCGAACGCTCACCGGTTTTCGGGTTCAGGAACGGCATGAACTCGCCGGGTTTCGCCTTGATCCAACGCAGATCGCCCGTCTCGGGGTCCATAATGCGGACCTCGGGCCAGACGACCGAGTCTCCCCCCACGGCGCCCAGCATCCGGAACACCCCGAACCCGATCGCCAGCACGAAGAACGCGCCCAGCAAGACCCGTCCCGTCGTCGACGCAAGAAAACCCGACAAGCCGCCGGATGATTCTTTCTTCGATTCGACGCCGGTCGCCCCGGCAGTTTCATCATCGAGCAGAGACGGCATACGCGACATCATGTGTCAATTCCTCGGATCGAGTTGTTCACGGGCAAGGCCCGAAGCCGTTTAGGAGGATGAGAAGGTCCGTCCCGTTGACCACGCCGTCACCATTGAGATCCGCAGCGGGATTGCCGATCGGGTTCCCGTTGCCGTTCGGCCCGTTGCCGAAATCGTTGAGCAAGACGAGGAGGTCGCCCCCGTCGATCGCGCCCGAGCCGTTGATATCGCCGACGCACTTTGCCCCGACCGGGACCACGAAGTCCGTGACAACGGGAAAGTGATCGGCAGCCAGTCCGCTCAGTCCGCCGAAGAACCCGGGGAACTGGAGCAGCGCCGCGGGCGCCGTCTGCGCAGTAACCGACGAAGTATTGAAGATCCAGGAGTTGCGCATGGTCGTGACGCTGTCCTGCCAGGCAATGTAATCGAGCTTACTCCCGCCGCGGGTATTCCGGCTGTTGTTGAAGGGATTGCGCGCATCGTCGAACATCGCGTCCGAGCCGTCGCGATCTGTCCCGTCCGACCCGCCCGCGAGCTCCGCCTGCACCAGCCATTCCGCCGGGCCTTTACGCCCGTTGGTCAGCTCGTCCTCATTCCAGTCGCCCGCGATAACTACCGGCGTGTTCATATCGAGAACCATCGTCACCGGCGGGCTGTCGGGAATCACGTTGAGCGGGTCGGGAACGCCGCTGCCCGCGCCGTTGAAAATGTGATCGATGTAAAACGCGACGTTCCTCGCTGCGGTGATCCGCTGCGCCATGCTCGAAGCGTCGCTGAAAGCCTTTAGATGAGCGTTGCCGATGACGAAATCGCCGGGGTACTCGGAGTCCGGCAGGTCGATCTCCGCGAACTGGAAGCCGCGGACCCCGCCGTCGCCGCCCGCGGCGTACGAGACCTGAGGCAGGAACGGGATGTCGCTGATCGTCGCCCGACCGTCGCCGTTGATATCCGCGAACGGCCAGCGGCTGATGATCACATTGCGGTTGAACCCGTCCGTCTCCGCACTGACGAAGACATACGGAAGTGTGTATCCGGGCGCGTACTTCTGCACGAAGGCGCCTACGGGCACGCCGCGGAAGACGTCAGTCCCCCCGTTGAAGAGCATGTCGATCGCGGCGACGAGCGCGGGAACCGTGTCCACAGCGAAGCCCGTCCCATTGCCCGCGTTGTCCCCGGCTTCCTGGAGCACGAGGATGTCCGGCTGCATCGCGGCGATGATCACCGCGCACGCCGTCCAGTTGTTGAACGCCTCGTCCTTCACATTTGACGAGCAGATCGCGTCTTCGACGTTCCATGTCATCACGCGGATGTCGGTCGGCTCGTCTTTGTCCCACTGGCCCGCGAGCGGGTTGAACTGCGCGTTCGCGGCGACGGCGCACGTCGTCAGCAGCGCGGCGACCGAACTACAGCGCGTTACGAGTTTCAGAAAGTTCCGCACGATCACTCCTTTCGTACCCGGCCGCGTCGGCGTACACCGGCGCCGTCCTTCAAAGAGCGATCGCCCGGGAGCGTGCCCGGACGATCGCTCGTCCCAAATCGCCCGTCGGCTAGCCGCGTTTCCGCGGCCGATGGCGGCGTCGGCCCCCTTCAGACCGTCGCGCCCGCCTCGGGGCTGATGCGTGAATCCGCCCGGCTTATGTTTACGCCGGGGTTGCGATTACTCGGGGCAGGGGCCGAAGCCGTTGAGCAGGATCAGCAGGTCCGTCCCGTTGACCACGCCGTCACCGTTGAGATCCGCAGCGGGGTTGCCGATGGGGTTCCCGTTGCCGTTCGGCCCGTTGCCGAAGTCGTTGAGAAGGATGAGCAGATCGCCGCCGTCGACCGCGCCGGAGTTGTTGATGTCGCCGGGGCAAGGCGTCGCTTCGTCAGCGATGGCGCTGATGAAGAGCACCGCATTGTAATCCTCTTCGACGCCGCCCGCGGCGGTGTAAGTGATCTGGGCATTGACGAGCACGCCGCCGGTGTGGCGGGGATCGTTGTTCGGCAGGCCGGTTGTGTCAGTCCCGTTCCAGGTGGACTCGAGCACGTTGCCGGAGAAGAACGTCCCGCTGCTGATCGAGTCCTGATCGGCGATGCTGAGGAACGTGATGGTGTAGGG